>NZ_JAAIFP010000019.1:0-239273 GCF_010747435.1 Paenibacillus sp. ALJ109b | reverse complement strand
TAACAGCGATCGGAAGGTTGTTCTGTCATCGTAGTGGCTAGTGTAAATAGGCTTTAGTTGAACGTATATAGACCGAGAGGAGAGAACGCGAGATATGCTGTTGGAGATGGAGCAGATTACGAAGAAATACGGCGGCTTCACCGCTAACCGGGACATCCGTTTTAATTTGCGAGAAGGAGAGATTCATGCCCTCGTGGGTGAGAACGGCGCTGGTAAGACAACCCTGATGCGTATGTTGTATGGTATGGAGCAACCGACATCAGGCACAATCAAAGTTCGTGGACGCGAGGTAAGCTTCGCAACTCCGTCTCAGGCCATGGCAAGTGGTATCGGCATGGTGCATCAGCATTTCATGCTGTTTCCTTCCTTTACGGTTGCCGAGAACATCGTGATTGGCCGTGAACCGTCTGCGGCAGGTGTATTTGACCGCAAACAGGCGGCGGCCCAGGTGAATGAATTGGGCAGAACGTATGGCATGCCAGTTGATCCGTGGAAAAAAGTATTTGAATGTCCTCTGGGCATGCAGCAGCGTGTTGAAATTCTCAAGGTGCTGCATCAGGGCGCAGATATCATTATATTGGATGAACCATCAGCGGTACTGACACCGCTGGAAGTGAAAGAACTGCTCGCGAATATGAAATCCCTTGCCAAGTTGGGCAAAACCTTTGTAATGATCACACACAAGCTGCAGGAAGTTATGGATGTGGCAGACCGGATCACGGTTCTTCGTGATGGTCAAGTGACAGGTACATTGGAAGCAAAAGACACGAATGTAGAGGAACTGTCCCGCCTGATGGTAGGTCGTGAGCTGGTTCGCATGAACAAGCAGCCATCCGTTCCGGGAGAAGCTGTGCTTCAGGTGGAAGCGGTAAATCTGTCAGGAGCAGAGGATCGTTCTGCGCTCAAGGATATCCATTTGCAAGTTCGGAAAGGCGAGGTCGTTGGAATCGCGGGTATTTCCGGAAACGGTCAATCTGAACTGATCCAGATCATTGCGGGACTGCGCAAGGCAGATAGCGGCCGCGTCCTGCTGTCAGGGCAGGATACAACCAATTGGCCAGTGCGGCGCATTCGGGAGCATGGACTTGCCCATATCCCAGAAGACCGTTATATGTGGGGAGCGGCGAAGGATGCGAGCGTTCGTGAAAATGGACTGATGGGCCATCATCACCGGCTTCAATCACGCGGTATCATTAAAGCGAAGGCAGCACGGAACATGGTGGAGAACTGGATTAAGCAGTTTAGCATCAAAACGGGTTCTGCAGAAACGAAGGCACAGTTCCTTTCCGGCGGTAACTTGCAGAAGCTGATTGCTGCGCGTGAGTTTGCCCAGGATACGCCGTTTCTGATTGCGGCTGAACCTACACGGGGTGTAGATATCGGAGCGATGGAGACCATCCACGCTGAATTGCTGCGCAAACGGAATGAAGGTGCGGGTATTCTGCTTGTTTCCTCGGAATTGTCTGAGATTTTGCAATTATCGGATCGGATCATTGTCATGTATGAAGGCGGAATCGCCGGGGAACTGAAGGCAGATGAAGCAACAGAAGAACAGATCAGCTTGTTGATGGCAGGAGGGAAAGAGCGGATATGAATCGGGTAAAAGAAACACTTCGCGGACTCGTACAGCCGCTGCTTGCCGTATTGATCGGTTTGCTGGCAGGTGCTGTAGCCATTCTTGTCGTTGGCGGGTCCGTAGTGGATACGTATGCGGAGATGTGGAAAGGGGCCTTCGGCAACTTCTACTTCTTCACCAACACATTGGCACGTTCGACGCCAATTATTCTCGCGGGGCTGGGCGTAGCCCTGGCGTTCCGCGCCGGATTTTTCAACATGGGTGCAGAAGGACAGATGGTCCTTGGTGGACTTAGTGCAGCGCTGACGGCGCTCTACCTTCCGGGTCCAGGCTGGTTTGTCTGTATTGCAGCCATTGTGGCGGGGATTATTGCCGGTGGAGTCTGGTCGCTGTTTGCAGGTTGGCTGGATGCCCGCTTTGGCATGAATCTGTTGATCACAACGCTTCTGCTTAACTATATTGCGATTTACTTTGGAGGATACATGGTATCCTATCCGTTTAAAGACCGCACGGGATCAGCGGCAATGGCCCAGACGCCCATGATTGAACAGAGTGTCTGGCTGCCGAAGCTGTTCCAGGGCATGGGACTGCATGCCGGCTTCATCATTGCCATCGTGGCGGCGATTCTCATCTACTGGTTCACACACAAGACGGTAACTGGTTATGAGATTCGCATGTTGGGAAGCAATCCTTCGTTTGCAACGTATGGCGGCGTGCGCCGTATCCGCATGATGATGCTGTCCATGATCATCAGTGGTGGACTTGCAGGTCTTGCGGGTGCAGGGGAAGTGCTGGGTACACAGTACCGTTTCCTTGATGGATCGTTGTCATCCGCAAGTTATGCATGGAGCGGTATTATGGCGACATTGCTTGCCCGCTCGCATCCGCTAGGAACAGCTGTCGCGGCAATCCTGCTTGCAGCGTTGCAGACAGGTGCCATGGGGATGGAACGGAATACGGATGTGCCGCTGGAAGTCGGTAGTGTCATCCAAGCGGTATTGACGTTATTTGTATCGGCTCAGATCGGATATTCATTCCTGAAGCGGAGAAAGGAGAAAAAGTCCAATGCAACAACTGTTTGATGCAGCCATGTTTGGCTCTACTCTGCGGATTATGACGCCGATCCTGCTTGCAGCGCTCGGTGGGGCTTTATGCTCTCGTGTCGGTCTGTTCAATGTGGGGCTGGAAGGACTCGTACTGATCGGTGCTTTCTCCGCTATTGTCGGTAACTATCTGTTCGGCAATGTACTATTGGCCGTAATATTCTCGATTGTGATCGTCATGTTGTTCTCTGCGCTATTTGCCTTTATCAGTATTAATCTGAAGGCCAACGCCATTGTGGTCGGGATCTCGCTTAATTTTCTGGCGACAGGACTGACGACTTTTGCGCTTCGTGCGATTTTTGATGTAAAAGGTGCTTACTATGACAAGGATATGGTGGGACTCCCCAAATGGGACATTCCTCTTATTAAGGACATTCCGTGGGTAGGCGATGTCATCTCAGGGCATAGCCCGCTCGTATATCTCGGGATTATTATCGTTATTGCCTTGCAGTTTTATCTGTTCAAAAGTGTCTCCGGTTTCCGTCTTCGTTCGGTTGGCGAGAATCCGGTAGCGGCACAGAGTATCGGCATCAAGGTGCGCGGTATTCAATATGGTGCAGTTCTGATGTGCGGCGTATTGTGCGCCCTGGCGGGTGCACAGTTATCGCTCGGTCAGGTTACGATGTTTACCGAAGGCATGACCGCAGGTCGCGGCTTCATCGCATTGGTAGCAACGATGCTGGGTCAAGCGAATCCGCTTGGCGTTATGGGGTCCAGTGTGCTGTTCGGGTTCATGGAAGCTCTTAGTATCCGATTGCAGGGCTTTGCGCTGCCAACTCACTTTACCATGATGCTGCCGTATATTGTGACACTGGTGGCGATGTTCTTCTTTAAGGACCGTACGTATGCACAAGACGCACTGAAAGCGGGCGGAAGCTCGCGTTAATTCCTGAATGTTATGCTGGAAGCATATAAAGAAGGAGGAATCACGCTTGCATAATAAGGCTGAACGTCTGAAAAAAACGAAAAGCCCGGCACCCAAAGCGGGTGCTGAGCACGGAGACCGGCTGCCGCCGGGGCAGGTACTGACCGAGAAATTCCCGATTCTGCATGAAGGTGAAGTTCCGGAATACGACCTTTCCACCTGGGATTTGAAGGTATTCGGTGAAGTTGAAGAGGAGAAGGTATTCTCCTTCGCCGAGCTTCAAGCGATGCCTCAAGTGAACACGGTGAGCGATATTCATTGTGTTACCCGCTGGTCGAAGTTCGACACGCCGTGGGAAGGCATCCGGTTCTCGGATTTCATCAAGCTTCTTGGCGTTAAACCGGAAGCGAAATACGTCATGATCCACGCAGATCATGATTATGAGACAAATGTTCCGCTCGAAGAACTGATGCATGATGATGTATTGCTTGCTTTTAAATTTAACGGTGAGCCGCTCACACCGAAGCACGGTTATCCGCTGCGCTTGGTTGTTCCACAACTCTACTTCTGGAAGAGCGCGAAGTGGATACGGGGTCTGGAATTCATGAAAGAAGATCGCAATGGCTTCTGGGAAGTTAATGGTTTCCATCATTTTGCCGATCCGTTCAAGGAGCAGCGCTTCTCTGGTGAAGATATTCCGATTCCGGAAGACGAATGGACGAAGAAGGAGTTTGATTAAATGTTGATGCCTATTTTGCAAATTCATTCCGAAGATATGCCTGCATATGCCATTGTCTGTGGTGACCCGGCACGTGCGGAGAAAATTTCCCGCAAGCTGGAGCAGGCGAGAGAACTGGCGTTCAGCCGGGAGTATCGCACGTTTGTAGGATTGTATGAAGGTGTACAAATGGCCGTGGTCAGCCATGGCGTAGGATCACCGGGAGCAGCCGTCTGCTTCGAAGAGCTGATCCGGGCAGGGGTAACGACCCTGATTCGTGTAGGTACAGCGGGCTCGTATACCGCAGATTATCCAGCTGGCAGTGTAATCGTCAGCACGGCTGCTGTACGTACGGACGGGCTGACACGTCAGCTTGTACCGGATGGTTTCCCTGCGGTAGCGGACCTTGTCGTTACACAAGCGTTAATCGAGGCGACTCATGAGCATGCAAGTGGAGCGAAAGCTTCAAGTGCGGGTAAAGTTGGCGTAGGCATTACCGTAACCCTGGATGCTTTCTTCACAGGGGTCGAAGAGATTCCTCACCGCAAGTACAAGCAGGCGGGTGCTCTTGCTGCTGAGATGGAAATTGCCGCGCTTTATATCGTCAGCACACTACGTGGGGCTCGTGCTGGGGCTATTGTCGCTATCGACGGATTCGCAGACAGCGACCTGGCGGCCGAATATGATCCGCACACAAATGCGGTGGCTGATGCAGTAGAGCGTGAGATCGAAGCGGCACTGCGTGCATTGGCTGCACTCGCTCGTCAGGATCAGGCGTAAAGCTGAGATCATTAGGGGCGTTTTATGTTGCTGTTGCTCGTAAAAAGCTAAACACGTAAATGATGTCCATCTGAGGTGGACTATATAAAAGGGCGTCCCATAAGGTCATGTTCATGACTTTGGGACGCCCTTTTGAGTTTGAGATAGAAGCGACTGGCGCTAGATTGGAAGGTGCAATCGATTGGTTAGCGTTGTCCAAACAACTGCTGCGCCGTTTCAATAAATAACCGGGATGCGGGAGAAGAATCGACAAGTGAAGGAACGGCAATCTCAATATTGCGGTAGGCTTTCGGCTCTGTGGGGAGTGCTTTGACACCCGGAGGCAGCCAGGATAGAGAGATTGCAGGCAGCATAGCGGTTCCGAGTCCCTGCTCAATCATGCTAAGGCAAGTGTTTACGTTATACACCACGAATCCGAAATGTAATTCTGCATTTGCTCGATTGAACAGATCAACAATCGGCACCTCGTAGCCGCCTTTGCAAATAATCATAGGGTGTTTGTCCAGCATTTGTACGGGCAGAATTTCCTGATTTGCAAAAGGTTCATCGTCCCGAAACACTGCGAGCATCTCCTCGCTATAGAGTGGAAGCGTCTCATAAGCCACATCTACTGGCTCTTTGTCTGTGGCAATAATGAGAGCCACATCAATAGCCCGTGAGCTTAGCCACTCCTGAATCTCAAGAATGTTCCCCTCGTGCAGTTCAAACTGAATCTGAGGGTAGCGGTCCCGAATGGAGCGGATAATTTTCGGCAGCAGATGAGCGGATGACATAGGGAAAGAGCCAATACGAATCGTACCAATCTCCAACCCTTTTTCGGCGGCAACGACCTGCTGTACCTTATCAAATTGCTGTAAAATGCGGCGGAAAATGACCAGGATTCGCTGTCCCACATCGGTAAGCACGATTCCGTTCCTACGATCCCGTATGATTAGAGTGACATCCAGTTCATTCTCCAGCGAAGAGATGGCCCGACTGACTGCGGGCTGTGTCATATTCAGTTCCTGGCCTGCACGGGTGAAACTTCCCGTCTCTGCAATTTTCACAAATAACTGCAACTGTGAGTTGTTCATAACAAATATGGTATGCTCCTTATGATTAACATGCATTTCAATTATTTCGATCATTATTGTATCATGAAGAAACGGAACGATCAAAGAATGAATTAAAATGGTTCTGGATCGAATTCCAAATGGTTTGCAGGCACAGAAAGAGCGCAGGATAATGTACACGATTGATTAAACTGCGCCTGTAGATGTGTGCCGGATAGGAGAATAAACATATGGCTTTATCACGTGCAAAAGCAGGCTGGGTCCTGGCTTTTCTGGTACTCATGTGGGGTGTAAACTGGCCCCTGACCAAATACGCATTAAATTTTACACCGCCACTCATATTCGCAGGCATGCGCCTGTTAATTGGGGGTCTGGTGCTGGGGTTGTATGCTTTTCCCCGCTACAAAACGCTGCGACTGAAGCAAACCTGGCATATTTATGCCATATCTGCGGTGCTTAATATCATCTTCTTCTACGGTTTTCAGACCGTTGGGCTGACGGAAGTGCCGGCAGGCTTATTTTCATCCATCGTGTTCCTGCAGCCTGTGCTGCTCGGAATCGGGGCATGGCTGTGGCTGGGCGAGTCCATGTATGGATTGAAGATTGCCGGATTGGTACTCGGTTTTGCAGGGGTGGCTACGATCAGTATTGGCGGCATGACAGGCAAAGTATCCCCTGAAGGGGTTATGCTTGGGCTGTTCAGTGCAATTAGCTGGGCGATCGGGACCGTATATATGAAGCGAACTTCAATGAAGGTCGATGGAATCTGGATGACAGCCATTCCGATTCTGATCGGCGGAGTTGTTCTGACGTTGACAGGTACGGTCACAGAGAGCTGGGCTGATGTGCAGTGGGTGCTTCCTTTTATACTGGATACGTTGTTTATTTCGGTGTTTGTCATTGCGATGGGCTGGCTCGCGTTCTTCAAACTGGTTAGCTCCGGCGAAGCCAGCAAAGTAGGATCGTTCACGTTCCTGATTCCGCTGATCGCTTTGCTATGCAGTGTACTGTTCCTCGGAGAGTCGGTGACGGTCAATCTGATCGCAGGTCTGGTTATGATTATTGCCAGCATCCTACTTGTGAATGTTAAAGTGAAAGGCAGCAAGGTGGCGAAAATATAAAGTTATGCGGTGAACTTTCTTCAAGTGGTTGATGAACCTTGTATACATTCCGAATGACAATGCAAAAAATGGGTAAGTTATATGTAGGAACATCACCATGATTACGAAGAGGAGGACTCCAGCATGACACAGAACAATCAACCTCAGGATGAGGCGGCAATTCGCAACAAACTGGATGAAGACGGGGATTCCTTGATGGAGAAAAAGAAAATTTTGAGCGGTGTGGATATTGAGCCGCAAGCAGACGAATGGTCTGCGAAACCGTCACCTGTAGCATTTGATGAAGGTAAATCATCCAAAGAATAAGAGGAACCAGATATAGCTTGAAAAGAAGCGGGTACCGTTAAGGTATCTGCTTTTTTTATAAAATAAGAAAAAGGATAAGCTCAGGAGGATCATCGTTCTGATATTTAAGGGAATTGTCCGCAACACGCAGTCGGGGTTCATAAATCACATCGACAGATGTTTTTTATTATATAATTATGGAAACTTTTGTGAGGGGAGAATGTGAAGATGAGTGAGATTAACATTAGACGGGCTGTCATCGGAGATTACACGGGAGTATCTGCATTAATGGATGAGCTTCATCACTTGCATGTAGAGGCCCGGCCAGACGTATACAGAGAATTGCAGACTAGAATGAGCCATAAGGAGTATGAACAACTGCTGGAAGAGGATCATCGTTTTCTCTATGTTGCGGAATGGCTGGAACAGGGTGAGATTGTTGGATATGTGAGCGCACAGTTGAATGTGATTGAGAATGTGGATTTGTTAATGGATCGAAAGATGTTGTATATCAATGAGATCATCGTTGGCAGCAAACATCGCGGACATGGGACAGGCAAACTGTTGATGCACGAATTAATCGAACTAGGCAAAGAAATGCAGGCCGACAGTGTTGAACTGACCGTGTCTACATTTAATACTGGTGCTCAAGCTTTCTATGAGCAACTAGGTCTGGCTGTCCGCAGCAGCAGAATGGAATACATACTATAATAAGCCTCTACGAAGACTAATGGGATGTTTGGCGAGGTAGTCAGCTCAAGAAGGATGGAAAACATCCATATTGAGAAAAAAAATAAAACAGACTTGCATACCCCCATGGGGTATGTTACTCTTATAACAGAACGAAAGAAAAGGGGTGTTCGCGATGGAACATCAGAGCCATCCCAAGGAAGCTTTGGAGTCATCCGTAACAGAGGTTAGCGAAGTTTCACAGACAGATGATCAGCAAGCCAATTCTTGTCATGCGGCAGGCAGTGATGGAAAGCATGTGCGCAAGAGCCATCACTCCCAAGAGATGAAGGGCAACCTGATTTCTCGCTTGAACCGTGTTGAAGGACAGATCCGCGGGATCAAGGGATTGATCGAGAAGGACACCTATTGTGATGATGTGTTGACGCAGATCGCGGCGGCTCAGTCTGCTCTTAATTCAGTAGGCAAACTATTGCTGGAAGGTCATATGAAGAGCTGTATCGTTGAGCGCATTCAGGCCGGAGAGCATGAGGTTGTGGATGAATTATTGGTAACGGTAAGGAAGTTAATGAAGTAACTATTTTTGAATGAACTCATCATTTATATATCTAAGGAGGAACTACCCATGTCAAATATTACGTTGAACGTTACAGGAATGTCTTGCAATCACTGTGTGAAATCGGTTGAAGAAGCCGTGAAGAATGCGGGAGCGAATGGTCAGGTTGATCTGGCAGCAGGAACTGTCGCAGTTGAATATGACGAACAAAAAGTCAATGTGGATCAGATCAAGGCAGCGATTGAAGATCAAGGATATGACGTAGTCTAATCATTGCGGGCTTAAACTGAACTTCCCTTTGCATGGAAAGGAATTCAACAGATCTCTTTTCCAATAAATGAGTTCATTGTTTAAGCCTGATTTTCTGTCTTTTATATACCCCTTGGGGGTATTGAGTAATAGAAGTATTTTATAAAGAAAGGAGCTAAACAACATGGATAAGTCATCAACAACGGAAAACACAACAGCATCAGAACCCGTACCATCACCGGAAGCAGCGGGATTACAGACAACACTGCAAATTACAGGCATGACCTGTGCTGCTTGCTCTACCCGGATTGAGAAGGGATTGTCCCGAATGGAAGGGGTCAATCAGGCGAATGTTAACCTCGCCATCGAACAAGCAACGGTATCCTATGATCCGAAGACAACGAACATTAATGCTTTGCGGGATAAAGTGGAGGCGCTTGGTTATGGTACAGTAACGGAATCCGTGGATCTGGACATTACAGGCATGACCTGTGCCGCTTGTTCTACCCGAATCGAAAAAGGTCTTTCCCGGTTGCCAGGTGTATCCCGTGCAAACGTGAACCTGGCGCTGGAAACGGGACATGTGGAATTTGCAGCAGGAGTATTGAAGGCAACCGATATTACGGCGAAGATCAAGCAGCTCGGTTATGGTGCGGAATTGCAGCAGACACAGGAAGATACCCAGTCGGTGCGTGAGCGTGAATTACAGCGCAAAAAGTGGAAGTGGATGATCTCCGCCCTGTTATCTTTGCCGCTGCTTTGGGCCATGGTGGGCCACTTCTCATTCACCTCGTGGATCTGGGTACCGGATCTTTTCATGAACCCATGGTTCCAACTGGTGTTGGCAACGCCGGTACAGTTTGTCATCGGATGGCAGTTCTATGTGGGAGCCTATAAAGCACTTCGTAATGGCAGTGCCAATATGGATGTACTGGTTGCTTTGGGTACAAGTGCGGCGTTCTTCTACAGTCTGTATTTGACCCTGACCAGTGGCAATGCAGCTTCGACCATGATGGATCATGGTGGGACGGGAATGGCTACAGCAGCCATGCCAATCGTGGAGCTTTATTATGAGACGAGTGCAATCCTGATTACGTTGATCCTATTGGGAAAATGGTTTGAGGCCGTAGCTAAAGGGCGCTCCTCTCAGGCGATTAAAAGCCTCATCGAACTGGCTCCGCGTGAAGCCAGAGTGATTCGTGATGGACAGGAAGTTATTGTACCGTCTGCATATGTTGCGGTAGGTGATCTTGTTCTGGTAAAACCCGGAGACAGCATTCCTGTGGATGGCATCGTGGAGGAAGGGCAATCTTCCGTCGACGAATCCATGTTAAGCGGAGAGAGCCTGCCCGTGGATAAAAAACCAGGGGATGCCGTTACAGGCGCTACGCTGAACAAAAATGGAGTATTAAGACTGCGTGCGACCCGCGTGGGCTCGGACACGGCGTTATCGCAGATCATTAAAGTGGTTGAACAAGCGCAAGGTTCCAAGGCCCCTATTCAGCGGATTGCCGATGTGATCTCAGGCATCTTTGTTCCGATTGTTGTAGGCATCGCGGTAGTCACGTTCCTAATCTGGTATCTGTTCGCCAGTCCCGGTGACTTTGCTGGTTCGCTGGAGAAGGCGATTGCTGTACTTGTCATTGCCTGTCCTTGTGCGCTTGGACTCGCAACCCCAACGTCCATTATGGCTGGATCAGGGCGCGCGGCGGAATATGGTGTGTTGTTCAAAGGCGGCGAACATCTGGAATCGGCACAGCAGATCCAGACCGTTGTACTGGACAAAACAGGCACAGTTACCCAAGGCAAGCCAGTGCTTACGGATGTGGTGACGGCTCCAGAATGGACGGAGGCAGAGCTGCTGCAACGGGTGGGAGCGGCAGAGCAGAGTTCGGAGCATCCTTTGGCTGAGGCGATTGTGGAAGGAATCCGAGGTAAAGGTCTGGAGTTAACCCAATCAGAGCAATTCGAGAACATACCGGGATATGGTGTGCGAGCTCGGGTTCAGGGACAAGAGGTCCTGGTCGGGACACGCCGACTGCTTACAGATGCGAAGGTGAATGTCTCCGAGGAAACCATGCAACAGATGAACAACCTTGAAGAACAAGGGCGCACAGCGATGCTGGTCGCGGTGGATGGTCAATGGGCTGGGCTTGTTGCCGTGGCTGACACCATCAAGGGTACTTCACGGGAAGCCATTCAGCGGCTTCATGCTATGGGAATCGATGTCATCATGATTACGGGAGATAATGAGCGGACAGCACGCGCTGTAGCAGAGCAAGCCGGAATTAATAAAGTTCTGGCTGAGGTACTGCCAGAGGGCAAAGCGGCAGAAGTGAAAAAACTTCAGGAGAGTGGCCTCAAGGTAGCGATGGTTGGAGATGGTATCAACGATGCTCCGGCCCTTGCTACAGCAGATATCGGTATGGCCATTGGAACCGGAACCGATGTAGCGATGGAAGCAGCGGATATTACGTTGATGCGCGGCGATCTGAACAGTATTGCAGATGCAATCGAGATGAGCCGGCGCACGATGGGCAATATTAAGCAGAACCTGTTCTGGGCACTTGGCTATAACGTGATTGGTATTCCAATTGCAGCAGTGGGCTTCCTGGCTCCTTGGTTAGCAGGTGCGGCCATGGCGTTCAGCTCCGTGTCGGTTGTACTGAATTCGCTGCGTCTGCAACGAATGAAACTTAAAAGCAATGACTGATGTCCATTGAGGGACGTAATTCAACTTTGAATTATGTTCAAGAGTAACCATAGGGTGCGGTACGCTACGGCGGACCGTGCCTTTTTTGTTGGTAAAAGGTGTTTTAAATATGTTAAGGGAATGGTGCTTTCCTTGTTAATTGAAGGTGAGCGTGTGAAGTGATGTCCTCTTATGAAATGGAATTCATTGTTTGCGAAACACATCTTTATCTTTCTGAACCTTTCAGAAATAGATTGACAATATAGACATATAGACTTAAAATTTAAAACGATCGTTTGATTTAAACAATCGTTTACATCAAATTAGAACTAATTAGTAATGGAGGACATCATTTATGTTGCAGGCTTTACGTATATTGTTGAAAAAACCGCCAGTAATTGTGGGGATCGTGACGGCACTTATGTTCCAAGTGATCTTCAGCGTGATCTGGATGACAGCATATTCCGGAGTGAATGACCGGATGAATGAATTGACGGTTGCCGTTGTCAATGAGGATGGAGAGCAGTCCAAGGGAATCGCAGATCGTATGGCTGAGACGCTTCCTTTTCATACCGTAACGAATCTGAGTGCTGCCGAAGCACTTGACCAGTTAAATCATCGCAAGATTCATATGGTGCTCAATATTCCTGCAGGGTTTAACGAGCTGATTCAGACAGCCGGTTCCACTGCCGAAATCAAGTACACCATTAACGAGGCGAACCCGGTTACGATCAAAAGCATGATGCAAGGCGTATCGCAAAGCGTGACGAACACGATTAACAAGCAAGCAACCGCTCAAGGTGTGCAAGCTGTGTTGACGGCTTCCGGAGCGCCTGCAGATCAGGCAGCTGAAGCTGCTGCCAACCTGACGACACGAGTGGAAGGTACAACCACTTCCATTAATCCGGTTAACGGTATGAACAACCAGATGGTTCCGATGATGATGGTACTCGCTTCTTATGTGGGAGCCATGATTATGGGTATGAACCTGCAGACAGCGATGGGTATGCTGTCCGCTACTCACTCCCGCTGGACATTGTTCGGTGCCAGAGTAGTCATTAATCTGGGGTCTGCTCTTGTAGTTTCCCTGCTGGGATCATCACTGATTGTTTCGCTGGGCGGACAGATCGAGCAAGGATTTATCGCATTCTGGTTGTTCCAGGCGTTGTTCCTCTGCACGTTCATGTTCTTCTCCCAGTTCTTCCTGATCTGCTTTGGACCAGCAGGAAGCTTGTTTAACATCATTTCACTGTCGCTGCAACTGGTATCTTCCGGTGCAATGGTGCCACGTGAATTGCTGAACAGTTTCTACAGTGGTATTGGTCAGTATCTGCCAGCCACATATGCCGTTCAAGGTGTTCTGAGCGCTCAACTGGGTGGACCTGGAGTTCAATCCGCTGCTGGCTCGATTGTTATTGTATTGCTGGTTGCTGTAGCCCTCTCCCTGGTGGTGACGTCGTTGAAAAAACAACGCATGCCAGCTGGGGCACCAAGCCCGGCTCAAATGAACAGCTAATAGTCCAGACATCATGGTTGTTCTTCATAGGATATGATCAAGCACCCCGGTGATTTTCACCGGGGTGCTTGGTTTAATAGTAGGTTGAGGTGGCTAGCTTTGCAGGAACACAGGCGGCACACCTTGCGCTTTGATGCACAAACTTTCATAATGAAACGATAGAGTAGTCTCGCTGCAGCCCGGTGAGCTGGAGCAAATGAATAGAACGGACAAGAGGAGCGGACGGAATGACGGAACCGGAATTGGATATAAAAACGAGGATATTGCTTGCAGCCAAGAAACTTTTTGCTCAGCAGGGGTATGACGGGACGAGTGTTCGTCAAATCTGTGATGAGGCGGGTGCGAATGTATCGCTGGTCTCGTATCATTTTGGCGGAAAAGAAAAGGTGTTCGAAGCATTATTTGAGCACTTTTTTCCTGATCATATGATGAATGAGTTGGCTGAAGAGTCCATGTCCTCCCCCGTGGAGGGTATCCGACGAATCATAGGTGAAGTTGTAAAGTTCACAATGACGGACCGGGAGATGAGCGATATTGTGCAGCTTGAAATTACGCTGCGTACCCATCGCACAGATACCGTGTTTCGTTTTTTGGACCCCGTCTGGACCAGAGTGAGAGAACTGCTGCAAGAAGGCAAGGAACAGGGCGTATTTCAGATCGAATCCGTATCTTATGCGATGCTTCAGGTCATGGGTGTAGCTTTGGCGCACAAACGGGCCAAGAACTCACGATTTAGCTTTGACTATCAGGATATGAACACAGATGAGCTGGCTGAGCAGACCATTGAATTCGTACTACGAGGATTGGGAGTGAATAGCAATGAACGAAACCATTGATTTGATGATGAAGCACCGCTCTGTGCGGAAATTCAAGCCAGACCCGGTAAGTAAGGAGCAGCTGGCAGCAATCGTGGCGGCCGGGCAGATGGCTTCCTCTTCAAGTAGTGTGCAGGCCTATACAATAATTGCTGTTACCGAACAGGAGCAGAAGGCCAAAATGGCTGAATTGGCAGGCAATCAGTCTTACGTCAACGAATGCCCTGTGTTTCTCGTATGGTGTGCTGACCTTTATCGGCTGAGTGATGCTGCAAAGCGTCATTTGCCTGAAAAGGAATCCTATGAGGACTCCACTGAAAACTTTATGGTGGCCACCATTGATGTTGCACTCGCATCGCAAAATGCCGCCCTTGCAGCAGAGTCACTAGGTTTCGGAATTGTATATATTGGTGGGCTGCGCAATCGCATTGAGGAAGTTAGCGAAGTATTGGGCTTGCCTGACGGCGTATATCCAGTATATGGTATGTGCATTGGTGTTGCTGATCAGGAGACGGGTATTCGTCCGCGTCTGCCGCTGGATGCCGTCTTGCACCATGGCCGCTATAACGCTGAGCAGACCCTAAAAGGCGTCGAAAGCTATGACGAAACGACCGCTGCATACATGAAGGAGCGCACCCAAGGGGAACGTTCTACACCGTGGTCCGAAATGATGGCGAAACGCCTCACAGAACCGGTACGTCTACAGATGAAGCCATTCCTCGAAGGCAAAGGATTCTTGAAACGTTAAGCGTAAATTCAAAAGAAGTCAGTTTGGCGGATGCCGACTGACTTCTTTTTTGCAAACTGTACCTATTTAGTTAAGGAATCATCACAAGACTGGATGCCAATTCGGACCTAAGGAAGACCGTAGAAGCGTTTCGTATTCTGATAAAAGAGACGCGCTGCCCGCTCCGTTCCCATACCGGTCACTTCACTCCATGCCTGAATAACCTGTCTCGTCATGGCAGGATGTGTCATTCTTCCCTGGAAAGGTCCCTCGAAAGGCCAAGGTCCATCGGTCTCTGCCATAACCTGTTCGGAAGGATACTGGCGAGCTAATTCGCGAATTTCCTCTTCGTATATGATATCAGGTGTAAATGAGACGAAATATCCGTTGTCAGCCATTCGCTGGACGGTCTGCTTGGAGCCTTTGAACCAGTGAAAGTGAGCCCGGCGATGATGATATTGCTCGAGCAGGTCACAGGCGATATCGGCATCCTCATATACAGCGTGCAGTACGATCGGTTTACCGTGCCGCTTGGCTAGCTGGATAAATCTCTCTAACAGATCGATATAGCCGCTCTGATCAAATTGGTGTCCTGCCTGTTCGGCTTCCTGTCGGTTGTAATAGGGCAATCCAACTTCCCCAATCGCTGTGGCTTGTCCCATATGCTTTTCGATCCAGTCGAAGAACAGATGCTGATCTGCCAGGGACGGCAGGGGCTGCTCAGGATGGAACCCAAAGGCTGGATATACGGTACGAGGGTATTGTGATGCTAGTTCCAGGTTAGTCTGGGCAGATGCCAGATTCATGGAAACGGCGATGACCGCCTCAACCTGTTGGGATGGGAAGGAATGCAGCATCTCACGTTGTTCTTCAGGATTATATTTGTCCAGGTGAAGATGAGCATCGATCAAGGGTGCAAAAGCGGTTGATTGCATGGATGGACCCCTCCTTTTTGTCTTTTACCAATGATACGCAGCGTAGTTTGTCTTGGATCACCCATTTTAGGGAAAAAATAACTCAAAAACCCGCACTATTTAGATAGGCGGGTTTTCTGCTGTTCTTCTCTCATCCACTGGGAAATCTGCCGTTTCCGTTCAAGAAAAGCAGATTCCTCCGTGATCGCTTCGCGACGTGGACGATCAAAGGGAACATCGACTTCGTGAAGTACAGCTGCAGGGCGATTCGATAAAACATAGATACGGTCAGCAAGCAATAATGCTTCCTCGATATTATGCGTGATGAACAGCACCGAGCGGCGGTTCTGTTCCCAGATATCGAGCAGCCAGCGCTGCATGTCGCTGCGGGTCAGTGCATCCAGCGCACTAAAAGGCTCGTCCAGCAGCATCAACTCCTGCGGACTGAGCAGGGCGCGCAGAAAGGCAACCCGCTGCTGCATGCCGCCCGATAACATATGCGGATAGGCTTGTTCAAATCCGGCCAGTCCGACACTGCTCAGCCACTTCCGGGCATCTGCAAGCGCTTCTGCTCGGGGTGGTGCGTCCGCAGACACTTCACCTGCAAGCAGCACATTGTCCTCGATGGTACGCCATGGAAATAGTGCAGGCTGCTGTGGCATATAACTAATCTTGCCGCGTTGTCCGGTAACATCCTGACCATTCATCAGGATTTGGCCCTCCTGAGGTTTCAGCAGACCGCCGATGATGTGAAACAGGGTGCTTTTACCGCAGCCGGAAGGACCGACGATGGCTACGAATTCTCCTTGTCCCACGGTCAGGGACAGGCCATCCAGAACGGGCAATGTGCTGCGTCGCTCTCGGAACGAAGCATTCACGTTCAGAACTTCCAACGCTGGTGATGAATGATGTGCAGGTAAGGCCACGGTTTCATACTCAGGACTTCCGCTACTCGTTGGAGTGGTTGCACCTTCATCCGGCGCAGCAGCTACCCGCTCGTTGTGTTCGGGTGTCATCTTGTCATCACTTCCTAACCTTTATATGGTGCATATTTCAAAGTTATCGCTTTTGTGGACGCCAGCGTACGAGCAGCTTTTCCAGTAGCGCAATGAGCAGGAAGAGCAGCAGACTCAATGCCACAATAATCATGATTGCCACGAACAGACGATCCGTCCGATAGGCTGATTTTTGCAGCATCATATAATAGCCGATGCCCTTATCTGCACCGATCCATTCGGCGATAATCGCACCCATGACGCTGTACGTAGCGGCAATTTTAATCCCCGAGAACACCGAGGGCAATGCATGTGGAAGTTCGAGTTTCCAGAAAATTTGGCCGCGTTTTGCACCAGCCATGCGCATATAGTTCATCATGGCCGCATCGGTGCGGGTCAATCCGTCCATGGCAGCTACAGCCACCGGGAAGAAGCAGACCAGGATGATGGTAATCAGTTTGGGCAGCAGCCCAAATCCGAACCAGATCAGCAAGAGCGGAGCAAGCGCAATGGTCGGTATATTTTGACTAAGGATAAGTAATGGATAGAGTGCAGATTTCAAAAATGGAATCAAATGCAGTACCATCGCAATCAGTAATCCCACGAGCGTACCTGCTGCAAATCCGATCAATGTCAGCTGGATTGTTGCCCATGCATGCATGCCAAGTCGCTCGGCCTGGGACGCTGCTTCATGGGCGATGTCCGAAGGCGCAGGCAGCATCCATTTCTCAATATGGAACAGGGAGACAGCTCCCTGCCATATGGCTATAAAGAGAATAACCGCCACAAAGGGCGGCCATACGCTTTTCCAATAGGCATGCATTAGCGATATTTCTCCGTCAGGGTGTCCATGCTGAAGCCGCTTGGGCTATGGGCGATCTTGATCTGTGAGATGATGCTCGGACTGCCGGCTTCCACGAGAACTTCGTGCATTTTGCGGACAACCTCCAGCAGTTCCTCTAGTTCTCCCTCCATCGTGGTATCGAGTGCATTAACCTGATATTTCAAGCCGGACTGCTGAATAACTTCAATGGCACGATCAACATAAGGATAGGAATTTTCGCCATTTGGCGTTTTGGGAATGACTTGAATGCTAAGTAGTGTGCTTGCCATGAAAGATCACTTTTCCTTTCGGGTTAAATTGCATGAGTTAAACCAGCTTTACACTAAACCACTCTGATTGCAGTACCCTCTTCCGATCGCTGTTATCCCCGGATTTTTTGATTCCATTTTCCCCATGGGGAAAATCCGGCGATAAAGGCGACCACTTCGTTTCTTCAGATGGGTTCTGCACTCTTCGTTCTGGTGTAAAAAAAAGTTAAACTTAAACAATTTTTATTGGGGTAAGAACTCGTTTGTATATGCTTTGGATACATCTACCTGCTCATCGAGCAGTTTTTTGCTAAACATCCAATCCGTGTAGTTCTGCCATACTTCCTGCTTCTGCTCACCCCAGCGTGGTGCGTCATCCTGATATTTTGGACTCAGCCACTTCTGGCTTGCGAGTACAAGGTCCTTATCCAGATCCGGTACGGCCTTGATCAGAATGTTGGCAGCATCTTCGGGATGTTCAATCGCGTATTGATATCCTTCGGAAGTCGCTTTCAAGAACGCTTTAACCAGCTCTGGATCGTTCTGAATCGTCTTTTCATTGGTAACGAGTACAGGAGTGTAGTAGTCCAGTGCCTCGGAATAATCCTTCACATATAGCATGTCGATCGGTTCGCCGCGCAGTTCGGCTTCAATGCCCGTCCATGCGTAGAAAATCCAGGCAAAGTCGATATCGCGTTTCACAGCGGTAAAGAAGTCTGCATCGCCCATGCTAATATTTTTTACTTTGGATACATCGGCGCCTTCGCCTTCCATAATGGATTGCATCACAGCTTCTTCCACCGGAGAGCCCCAGCCACCATAGGTTTTACCTTCAAAATCTTTGGGAGATTTGATGTTCCGATCCACCGGAGCGGCAAATCCGGACGTGTTATGCTGAATGACTGCAGCGATGGACACGAGCGGTACGCCCTGTGTGCGGGCCTGGGTCACACTCTCCTGATAACTTACGCCAAAAGGCACTTCGTTCGAAGCTACCATCGTATCCGCTCCTCCGGCACCTGGCTGTACAATCTCGACATTTAAGCCTTCGGCTTTGTAAAAACCTTGATCTACGGCCGCATACAGGCCGGTATGATTCGTATTTGGTGTCCAGTCCAGCACCACTTTAATGTCTTTGAGGGCTGCGTTGTCACCTTCATTGCTGTTTTCGGTGTTGCTGCTGCCATTTTCTCCTGAAGGTGCAGCTTCTTTGCCGCCACATGCGGCCACAGCCACTAGTAGTACGCACAAGAGCATTAGGCCCATCATTTTACGCCATCTCATCTTCATTTCTCTCCTTCATGTTGTCCGGCCAGTGGCGCGGGGTACTCCTTGGCTTCATATCCAAGCTTCTTGCATAAATCAGCAGATTTATACTAGCTATGATCCGGATGACGTCACTTTTTTTAGCTCTCTGGCTATATAAAAGAACATTAAAAAAGCGCCCCGTTAATCCGGGACGCGTGTAGGCGTTAGAGATGTGGCACTCAGCAAAGAGGCTGGGCCAATTCGATATACTCCGATTCCTACGCTGGCATGATCCAGATCAGGTCTAAGGGTCAGTATCTTGGTGGGATACACTCTCAGCCGGCCTATTCCGACTCCCCTGGGAAACTATGAAGTTACGGGCATTACTAGGTGTAATTATAGGCCAGAGGCCCATGCATGTCCAGTCAGGAACTGGATAGGGGGACGTATGAATGAATCAAAGAGGCCATTATACATGTGTATAACGACCTCTCTAGATGTGTGATTTTCAATAATTATCGTGGCGAATCATATAAGGAAATCTGACTGAGTGCAAAAGCATCGGATTTCGGGTCATATCCTACCTGTTTCTGAGTCGCTTCGAGATTCAATCGTTTAAACCGATTATTCGAGATCCCATGCAGTATGGTGAAGGGCTCCAGATCTGTAGCTGTAATTGCTTTGAACATCAAATCACACAAGTCAGCCGGACTAATATACGCGCTCATATCCCTTGCCTCCAGCGCGGGTCCATCCGGTTGGAAATCATCATATGCACCTATACGTATTGCTACACTTTGTATACCTTCGGTATACGCAAAATAGGAAGCGAGCGATTCACCAAAACATTTGCTAACCCCGTACAAATTCCGTGGGCGTGTCGGCATGTCCGGATAGACTTGAGCATCAATGGGATACCCCTCGATCGTCTGTGCACTGCTTGCCAGAACGACTCTCCGTACACCTTGGTCTTTAGCTGCACGGAATACATTAAATGTACCCTTGATATTGATATCCAACAACGATTCATAGAAGCCTGCATGTGGGGAGGGATCTCCCGCCAAATGTACAACCACATCCATGCCTTCGCAAGCGTGCTGACAGGCTTCGGGATCTGTCACATCAAGTGTCATGATCTCATGGCTTGTCCCTTGATACGTATGCAGTCTGTCGATATTCAAATCCGTTAGTCGCAGGTGAAATGCTTCTGACAAGTGTTGGGACAAGTCACGTCCAATTTTTCCGGCTGCGCCGGTAATTAAAATGTTCATAAATCAGCTCCAATTCTTAGCGCTGGAAGAACTCAATCCATTCCTTTTCAGGTCCATAGATGAAGAAATAACGGTAACCGTTAGGCAGTGTAATAATCTCTCCATCAATAAACTCGGCCTCGGTTTCCCTAATGCGGTTGTACTCAGACTCAAGGTCATCGACATGGATGGCAAAATGGTGCACCGTACCTTCGGAAGGCAGCTTGTCGCTGTATCCCTGAACTAACTCAATCTCGGTCTCATCGCTTCCGTTGAAGCCGAGAAAGGCGAGCTGAATGACACCGTTGGTATGGGTTACCCGGTCTTTCAATTCAAGACCAACAATCTCCGTATAGAAACGCAGCGTGGTCTCCAGATCACGAACGGCAATGCCGACGTGGTCAATGCGCTTTTGAAAACTCATAATTAAAATCCTCCTTATATGTAGCGAATATTTTCTACCATTTTAAGGGATATGATAGGGCTGTACCACGAGGTTGTCAAATAAGATTTTAATTTGGAAAAATTATAATTGTTCACAGAATGTTCACTTATGAGGAGGGGTTCATTATCTCTATAATTACGAAGGTAAACAGAGAGGATGAGAGATTTGCCAACAACGAAGAAAGAACAGATTATTTTTGGAATGATGATGTGCACAGGAATGGTCATCGTCATGATGGCCTTCAATTTATGGCACAATGGGTTATTGAGCAAGATGTCCGCGCTAGATATACTGCTTCAATTCATATTGTGTTTTATCATTGCGTTCCTGGTGGAGTCCTTCATTGTTGGACCTGTAGCGAGAAAAATTGCATTTTCCTTACCTTTTGACAAATCCAATAAAATTTTGGGCGTGCTCGCTATGTCATTTTTCATGGTCATTGGGATGGTTCTGATTATGTCCTTGTACGGAATGATTTCCGCTTATCTTGCGAATCAGTTGAATGGAGCATCCATACTTAGTACGTATCTTCATACGATTGCTCGTAATTTCAGCCTGGCGCTTCCTTACCAAATTATTATTCTGGGACCACTCGTTCGATATGTATTCGGTAAATTCATTAAGGATAAAGGGAATGTAGTCCCTTCAACCTAAATAACGTTAGTTCCGATTTAGAGCACCTAAAAGTATTTCCTGGGCAATCGTCCACTGCTCTAAGATAAAGAAGTAATTGTACATTTTCAAATCAAAAAAGGCGTCGTAGCATTCACGCTACGACGCCTAACTTTTTACAACTATGATTAATTGAATTTAATTTTATCTTCTGTTCGGTAGATATTACGATGCTGAACTCACAGTATGCCTACGCTGCCATTGATACGCAATCACGCTGATAATCAGCAGACCAACTGCAAAAATGGCAAGCATCCATGCCGACTGGTTAACCTCCAGATGGTCCAGACTCCAGCCTGTAACCAAAGGCAGAATGGCACCACCAACCCCACCTGATGCAATCAGAATGCTTGGCGTCGATTCTTCTGTTCCAGGCAGCATTTTGCTGGCGAAGACGAGGGCAATGGAGAATACGCCCGATAATGCGAGCCCGAGCAACAGAATGATCAGAAATGCCGACCAGATCTGGTTGGTAAAAGGAAAGATCATCAGCAGTACAACTGCTGCAAGGCAACTGTACAGAACGTAGACGCGATATTGGAATTTCTCCGCAATATATCCGGCAAAAAGTCGTCCAACAGACATGGCGATCCAGAAGCAGGTAACACTAAGTGCAGCACCTGCTTCTTTCATGTTCATTTTCTCAATCAGAATGGCTGGCATGAAGTTGGCAAGGCTCATTTCAGTGCCGACATAGAGAAAGAAAAATAAAACAAATAAAGATAGAAGAGCCAAATTACGGCCGTGATAGGTTGAACGGGTTGGTTTAATGTCTTCAGGATTCGATCCATTTGGCGATTCAGCAGCGTGAGTGTGTACAGGAGTCTGGTCTGAGCTACGGCGACTCAGCTCGCTGTCCAGCTCACCGAATGAACTTTTGGCCCAGAAGATAAAAGTCATCGCTGCACAGACGGCAACCACGAGGAACGACATGCGCCAGTACCCGGCAGAAATCAGACCGCTTGCAATGAGAGGCATGACCATGGCGCCGATACCAAATAACACTTCAAGTCGGCTCATGGCAACCGCCGTATTATCTTTAATTGCAGCAATGATGATTGTACCGATGACAGCTTCTATCATACCGAAGCCGAATCCGGCTGCAGGTGCAATGACGAACATCCAGCCCCAAGGAGGCAGCAGCATATAGGATAACTCTGCAATGCAGAGCAGAGCTGCGGCAATTAATAGACCGCCTCGTTTCCCGAAGCGTTTATTCAACCACGGAGATAACAATACACCACCCAGGAACCCGGCAAATTGGGCAAATATCAGTGTGCCCCCCTGACTATAATCCTTGCCATAATGTTCAAGAGCAACGGGCAGGATGGAGCCGAGAACCACATGGGCAAGTCCGATGAGGAAATAGGATAAGCATCCAATCCAAAGCAATTTTTTCATGAAGAAAAACTCCTTCTAGATATTATGTTATGTAGTAAGTCTGCCATTCAGGAGTATTTCCTAAAAACAAACAATCTCTATCATAACAGGACATGTAAGGGTGTGCACGGATAACTTGCAATGGAGGCTAAAGTTCGTATATACTGAAAAACAACAATTACAGATCGGACCATGCCGTTGAAGAGCATCCAACTCGGAGGCGTTTTCGCCAGGGGAGCGAACCATTCCCCAAGTTAACCGGAACCGCCCGTTATCGCGGACCAAGAGGCTGAACCAGAATATTCTGGTTTGGCAAGTTGGGTGGCACCGCGAGCAGAGCGCTCCTCGTCCCAAGGGATGAGGGCGCTCTTTGTATTTTTACAGCCAAAGGAGACGGTGACCATGTTGGAAATGAAGTGGATTCGGGAGCATGCAGAAGAGGTGCAAGCTGCGGCAGTTGGCAAGAGAATGAATATCAGTATTCGCGAATTGTTGGAACGGGACGAGGAGCGCAGAGCACTTTTACTGGAAACGGAAGAAGGACGTAGAGTACGTAATTCGTTATCTGCAGATATTGGCAGACTGATGCAAGCTGGTGAGCGTGAACAGGCCGAGGGTTTAAGGGAACAGGTGAAACAGCTGAATGGTCAGTTAGAGCAAGTTGAAGCCAAGCTTGCCGTTGTGCAAGAGGAAGTGACAAGGCTGCAATGGTTGGTACCCAATGTTGTATCGCCGGACACGCCAGTGGGTGCATCGGATGAGGATAATGTGGAGCTGAGACGTGTGGGTGAGCTGCCGGTATTCGATTATGAGGCCAAGGATCACGTAGAGCTCGGTGAAAGGCATGACCTAATCGACATCCCACGTGGGGTGAAAATCGGCGGAACACGAAGCTATGTGCTCAAAGGAGCAGGGCTGCTCCTGCACCGGGCTGTACAGCAACTTGCGCTTGATCTGCTGCTGAAGCATGGATTTACGCCAATGGAAGTTCCTCTGATGGTGAGGGAGAATACACTCTTGAACACGGGGTTCTTCCCCACAGGACGGGATCAGGTCTATGAATTAGTAGGCGAGAACAAGTGGCTGGTGGGAACATCGGAAGTGCCGCTGGTTTCGTATTATGCGGATGAGATTGTGGATGTGCAGGAGCCAATCAAGCTGGCATCCACATCGACATGTTTCCGCAGTGAGGTTGGCTCAGGCGGGCGGGATGTACGCGGATTGTACCGGGTGCATCAATTTGCCAAAGTGGAACAAGTCATTATCTGTGCACCGGATGCGGAAGAATCGGAGCGAATGCTGCAGGAAATTACAGGACACGCCGAGGAGTTACTGCAATTGCTGGAACTGCCTTATCGTGTTGTGGCTGTGTGTACAGGGGATATGTCGCAGAAAACGTACAAACAGTACGATATTGAGACCTGGATGCCAAGCCGCAATGCTTACGGGGAGACACATTCGTCGTCGAATCTGCATGATTTCCAGGCTCGGCGTTCGAATATTCGTTGTCGCGATGCCCAAGGTAAGCTTGCTTACTGCCATACGTTGAACAATACGGCTGTGGCTTCGCCACGCATACTGATTCCATTGCTGGAGAATCATCAGCAGGCGGATGGGAGCATTCGTATTCCAGCCGCACTTCAGCCCTATATGGGCGGTGCTGAATATTTGGTTTTGGCGCACCAGGATGAAGAGGTTTAAAAGGATTACAAGCTGTGTGGAGAAGTAAAAAGGGAACCCTTGTGAGGGTTCCTTTTTGTTTTGCCTGTGATGTTGGGACCAGTGAAGAGTGTTCAGCGCTTTTGTGTTACGGAGGCCGCAGTATAGGGATGTGGGAAATGGCCAAACCAGATGGGTATGTCACACAGCTGTAACGTACAGATTGTATAGTAGAATCCAGTTTGGAAAGGAGGCGCAGATATGAACCTGCTACTCGCGGATGATGAGCCGCTGATGCTGCAAATATTAAAAGCCTATTTCGTTAAAGAGGGCTTTCAAGTGTTTTTGGCCGAGGATGGGGAAGCGGCCCTGAATCTTTTTTATAATAATCAAATCGATTTGGCGGTTTTGGATTGGATGATGCCAGGACACAGCGGTGTCGAGGTATGTCGGGAAATCAAGCGTACGAGTCGGGCGAAGGTACTGCTGCTGACAGCCAAAGGGGAATCGGATGATGAGTTTGTTGCCTTGAAGGCCGGGGCGGATGATTATCTGCGCAAGCCGTTTGACTCGCGTATCCTGCTATTGCGTGTAAAGAAGCTGCTGCAACTTTCCTCCAAGATCATTGTGGGAGAACTGACCGTGGATCTGGAAGGCCAGAAGATCTATCGTTGTGGAGTGGATGTAGGGGCTACCCATAAGGAATTTGAATTAATGAAGGTACTGGGAATGAATAAGGGACAGATCGTAACCCGTAAAATTTTGCTGGATCAGGTGTGGGGTTTCGATTATTTCGGTGAGGAACGCACCGTAGACACTCATATCCGCAGACTGCGTGAGAAAATTGGAGAAGATTCGATCAAAACGTACCGGGGAATGGGCTACTGTCTAGAGGATCAAAATGAGTAAACTGACCCGAAAATTGCTCGTGCGCATTATCGGTGCATTGTGTGTTGTCTTTTTCCTATCCTTTATCGTCAATACGTTTTTCCTGCCTAGCTATTTTTTGTATCAAAAAAGAAGAAGTTGGCCGAGTTAACGACCGAAATCTCTGCTACAGAACATGGCGTTCCAATATCACGGATTGAGAGCCTTGAAACGCAAAACGAGGTCGCTATCGCTTATGCTTCGTTGAAGGATAGTGTGAATGATATTAACGATCAATTGTTATTTCAATATAACCGCAAGGGGATTGCCCTCAGTAAATTTTGGCTGACAGAAGAGAGTATCTCTGCGCTGCGTGAGGGTGCCCGGGTTAATAAATTCTATGATCAGACCAAGTTGAAATCAAGCTTTCTTGTGAACTTTGTGAAGGTGGGGGATTCCGTGTTTGCTGTCGGCGAATCTATCTCCCATTCATCGGAGACGATTCGAATTATTAATCAGTTCAATGCGTACATATGGCTCGGCATGCTGCTGTTGCTTATCCTGCTTTCCGTGCTGTATACCGCCCGGATCGTTAAACCGCTCGCAAAACTAAGCGAAACGGCTGAAGCCATTTCTAATTTATCGTTTGCGAAGGTTGATATAAAGACAGGTGATGAGATTGAGTCTTTAGGACGCAGCATCAATGTGATGAGCGACAAATTGCAGCAGGCGCAACATTCTTTGGAAATAAAAAACGCCAATCTGGGAACGTTCATCTCGGATATCTCGCATGAGTTGAAAACACCGCTCTCTCTGATTCGAGTCTATGCCTCTGGTATTCAGGATGGCCTGGATGACGGAACCTATGCTGGAGTAATCCAGCAACAGAGCGAAGAGATGGCTGGTTTAATTGACCGTCTGTTGGAGTTATCCCGTCTGCAGGCCGAAATATACGATTTTGAACCTGTTGATCTTCGCCAATTGCTCACGGAGACCCTTCATACCTATGAAACCGTATTTCAGCAGCATGGCTTGCATGTGGAAATGGAGGATCGATGGACTGCCGAGGCATGGGTGCTGGCTGATCGACGGAAGCTGGAGTCTGTTCTGCACAATTGGATGACCAACGCGGTGAAATATACAAGCGGTGACCGAATAATCATTACACTTGAACTGAAAGGGGAAGCGGCATATTTCGGTATCGCCAATGAAACGGATAAGGAAGAGCATGAAAAGTGGGATCAGGTATGGGAGCCCTTCTATGTAATGGATAGTTCGCGCAGCAAAAAGTTTAGCGGGACGGGATTGGGCTTGTCTATCGCCCGGACGATTCTGGAGAACCACCATGCCGACTATGGCCTTAGCGTAGCCGATGGAAAAGTTATGTTTTATTGTTCTTTACCTTTAATACAACGTTAACTAAGGAGCCGCCATGCAAATGGTGGTTTTTTTGTGAATTAAAGCATGCTCACTTTGCGAAAAACCGATTCTTCCCCTGTCATACTGATGTAACACAATTGCCTTAGGATAGGCCTATTACCAAATCAGAACTTAATTCATGGAGGGATATTCGATGTTCAATAAAACCTTTTTAATAACGGGAGGCACAGGCTCATGGGGAGAAGAGTTGGTCAAACAATTGCTCGTTCAGGAGCCGAAAGAGATTCGTATTTTTTCACGAAATGAATCGCTTCAGGCTCAAATGAGACAAACCGTCTCTGACCCGAGAGTGAAGTTTGTACTGGGGGATATCAGAGATCGATGGGAGCTGGCAGGTGCCTGCAAGGATGTAGACTATGTCTTTCATCTTGCGGCGCTTAAACATGTTCCGGTCTGCGAGGACCAACCGGATTGTGCGGTCAAAACCAATATTATCGGAACGCAGAACGTCATTGATGCTGCAATCGAGAATGGTGTGCGGAAGGTGGTATATGTCTCTACGGACAAAGCAGCGAATCCTTCCAGCATGTACGGGATGACGAAATCTATCGGGGAAAAATTGATTTTATTGGCTGACAGCCGTTCCGCTACAAACTTTGCTTGTGTACGAAGCGGGAATGTTCTTGGATCCACGGGCAGCGTAGTACCGTTATTCAAACGCCAACTTGAGTTGAAGCAGCCACTTAGCGTTACCGATTCCAGAATGACACGTTTTTTTCTTCCCCTTGGAGACGCCGTGGAAATTCTCCTGTCGGCCATGGAGCAATGTGAGGGCGGCGAGATTATCGTACCCCGAATGCCATCCTGCAAAATAACGGATATCGCACAGGTTTTGGCAGAGGATGCTGGGCAAAAGGATGTTCCGATACATTTCGTCGGTGCCCGTCCGGGAGAACGGCTTTATGAAACGCTGATTTCAGATTGGGAAAACGTTAGGGAAGCGGAAGAGGAGAAGTCCTACTTTGTTGTCACTGCCGACCCTTCACCCAAATTAGCGGATAAAGAGGGATGTGGGACATCTGTTCTTCCTGGCAGAGGATATCATTCGGAGGATGTCATCATGACCAAGGCAGAGGTTCGCGATATGCTGTGGAGAGGGGGATTTCTGTGTTCAAACGGAGGATCATATTTACAGGAGGCGGCTCCGCCGGTCATGTGACAGCCAATCTCATTCTGATCTCCAGGCTGCTTCAGGAGCAATGGGAAATCCATTATATCGGTTCCAAGCATGGCATCGAGCGCCAATTAATCGGCAAAATCCCGGCTGTTCACTATCATGCGGTTGCAACAGGCAAGCTGAGAAGATATTGGGCGTGGGCTAATGTTTCCGATGTGTTCAAAATTATACTTGGAGTGCTGCAGGCTTATCTGCTCATTTTACGAATTAAACCTCATGTATGCTTTTCGTTAGGGGGATTCGTGGCTGTTCCTGCTGTAATGGGTGCCAGGTGGAATCGGGTTCCGGTGCTGATTCTGGAGCCAGATCTTCATCCGGGTCTGGCCAACAGGCTGTCACGGCGATACGCTCAAATGATGTGTACTACGTTTATGGATACCGCGACGTTCGCCTCCTCGAAAGGTTCAAGCAAGACGATGTACGTGGGACCTGTGATCAGAGAGGAGTTGAAGCTTGGCAGCCGAGCACGGGGGATTCATTTTTGCCGATTTGTCTCCGACAGACCTATTCTGTTAATTATGGGTGGCAGTCAGGGTTCGGAAAAGCTTAATCGTATGGTACTTGAAACACTACCGGAGCTGCTCAAGCGTTATCAAATCATTCATATATGTGGTACAGGTAAATTGAACTCATCCTTTCCACGGTTTGCAGGCTACAAGGCATTTGAATACGTGCATGAAGAACTTGCGGATTTAATGGCTATGGCGGATATGGTCGTGTCACGCGCTGGCTCCAATGCGATCCATGAGTGGCTACTGCTCCGCAAGCCGATGCTCCTAATTCCGCATGCCAACGGCGGGTCTCTTGTTGGACAGACGTTGAACGCGAAGTATTTTCAGGAGAGAGGTTATGCAAGGGTTCTCCAAGAAGAGGAGCTGACTGCTCAGACATTCCTGCGAAATATTGACCTTGTATATAAGGAGAGGGATCATATTGTGGGTCATATGAGGGCGAGTGGAACGGACAACGCGGTTGACAAGGTTCTGCAGCTTATTCGTACAACGGTTTCTTCGGTAGAAAGAGCTGAACATGAGTAAAAGATTTCCCGAACTGCTGCTAGTCATGTTCTTTTTGCTCATCGTATCTATCCTGATTATCTCAAAACGTTTATTGTATTAAACTAGGATTGCAGCCTGTTACAATCCCGTTCTTCTTCTAAATAAAGAGGCATTCTTCAGTCACTTCTATATGACTTGAAGAATGCCTCTACTTATTTCGGAATATAGGGGGAGGGCTGTATCAAGTAATAAATGTCGAATGTTCCTCTTATCCGCGATTCTGCTCCAACATGATTCACTTTTATGTAATGAGTTTCCGATATAATATAATAGAAGTAAAATATTGGATTACAGGAGATGAAGATTGCAATGAATGGAATGAAATTAGCAATACGAGGCAGCTTGGCCTTTATTTTAGTATTGGCATTACTGGCTCCTTCGTTTGCCCTAGCAGCCACGGGTGACGTGACATCTATCGAGATTACCAACAGTAGTCCGCAACAGATGAGTGTATCCCAGACAACTACACTTCAAGTGATGGCGGTGATTGAAGGATTTGATAACAAGCAGGATGTTACGGGTGGCGTCACATGGTCCACGAGTAACGAAGCTGTTGCCACCATTATTAAAGGCAAAGTGAAGGCTGTGGCAGCGGGAGAAGCAACGATATATGCACAGGTAGATGGCGCCAAAGCGCAATTGGTGGTTAAGGTTCAGGATAAAATTAAAAGCATCAAAGCTTCGCCAAGTTCCTATAATTTTGTCAAAGGTAGTGAAAGTACGCTGCCCAAAGTAAGCATTGTGCGTGCAAACGGCAAGGAAGAAGACGTCACATCTGAGATTGTATGGACGGTATCGAGCGCTTCCGCGGTGCTGGAGAGTGGTAAAATCAAAGGTATTACGCCTGGTAGAGTGCTGTTACAAGGCAAATATGGCTCAGAGACGGTTAAAGTTCCCGTAGCGATCACGGACGAGATTACCAAAGTCGAAGTAACTCCTGCTGTCATGCAGCTGAATATTAAGAAATCGAAAGCGTTGAAGGTAATCGGTACATATGCCAATGGGAAAACAATTAATCTTTCGAAACAGGTAACGTGGACCTCTTCCAACAATAATGTAGCCATCGTCAAAAATGGTACAGTCAAAACACTGACGGAAGGACAAGCCACCTTGACAGGAACTTATCAAAATCAGACAATAAAGGCAGAGGTTACCGTTGTTCCTTTGCTCAAAAAGCTGATCACAGGCCAGAAAACACTCGTCTTATCGCCACAGGCAAGTACAACACTGAGTGTGATGGCGCAGTATGATACAGGCAAAACCACGGTTGTAACGAGCAGTGCCGTGTGGAGCAGTACCAAACCAAGTGTAGCCACAGTAACGGGCGGCAAGATTGTGGCCGTGGGCAAGGGCAAAACATCCATCACCGCCAAGTGGGGTAATAAAAAAGTTACTATACCGGTGACGGTAAAATAAAGTTTCAACGAATGAATTATATCAATTGAGGTCATTTCATCATCGTGAACAGAAACAGAGGGGGCGTAGAAATACGCCCTTTTTAAGTATAAAAAATTGGATGTGATGAAAACTGAATTCTTCAATTATAAGCACGAGCCCATTCGAAGTACCTGGAACAATACCGATTGAAATTCAATCCTGCAAAGGAGGGAGCATCTGAATGACAAAACATCTGCAACCGGAAAATTGGCCTAAATGGGCGACAGAATCGGTAGAGATTGTTGATGCCGACCCTATGTGGGGCCTACAGGCTCAGGAAGAGATTCGCCAGCTCAGAGGACTTTTACAGCAGCTCAATATTCATCGATTTGAACATATCGGAAGCACGTCCATCCCGGGATTGCCCGCCAAGCCCATTATTGATTTGATGGGAGAGGTGCAGTCATGGGAGGACATAGACTTGATTGCCGATCAGCTGAATCCGGCAGGCTGGAACTACGTTCCGCCTGAACTGGATGGTCGGGAATATAGACGTTTCTGGGTCAGAGTGAAAGATGGCAAGAGGGCTGTACATCTTCATCTGATGCGCCCAGGCGAGGAACGTTGGGATCGCCAAATCCAGTTCCGGGATGTGCTGAGACAGCGGCCGGATCTGGTAGAGGTTTATGCGGCATTGAAAGTTAAACTTGCTGATGAGAATAAGGATGACAGAGAAGCGTATACCGCTGCCAAAACGGATTTTATTTTACAAGTGCTTGATGAAGGCATTTGATCCATGATGAAGGCATTTTTCAAAGAGAGGCTGATTTATTTCATCGCAGTGATCATAACCATGGCGGCAGGACTGGCATCCAGACACTTTGGTGAACTTTTGCCGGATTTTGTACGAGAGCATTTCGGTGATGCCTTGTGGGCAGCGATGATTTATTTTGGGGTACGCATGGTTTGGATTAATCGCAGCAAAGAGTTGGCGCTGATCGTGAGCATGCTTTTTAGCTGGGCCGTCGAATGTTCGCAAATGATTCAGACCTCTTGGCTGAACGAAGTGCGTTCAACGGTGCTGGGTGCGCTTATTTTGGGACGTGGATTTCTGGTAATGGATCTGTTGAGATATGGTGTCGGCATTCTGTGTGTGTATGGGATGGATCGTTATTTCCTGAGAAATAAGAAGGCTTGATAATGGGGAGGGACTTAAGTGAATGTAGAGCAGCTTTTTACGGAATCACCCGAGTTTGAGACAGATCGGTTGTTACTGAGACGTCTTACGCTCAACGACCTCGATGATTATTTTATGTTTGCCTCCGATCCGAAAGTGAGTCAGCAAAGTCTGTGGAACTGCCATGAGACGTTGGATGACTCCGTTCAATATATTCAAAGAGTGTTAGACAATTATGAGAAGAAAACGATCTATATATGGGCCTTTATTCTGAAGGAAACGGGGAAGCTGATCGGGCGAGGTGGTATTTTTCATCTGAATGAATCCATGCAAAGTGCTGAACTGGGGTACGCAATTGCCAGCAGTTGTTGGGGCAAAGGCCTCGCAGCAGAAGCGATGCAGCCGATTGTTGAATACTGTTTTCAGGAACTGGACTGCAATCGGCTGGAGGGAAAATGCAATGCAGGCAACATCGGCTCTGCACGAGTGATGGAGAAGCTGGGGATGTCATATGAAGGTTTAATGCGTAAACAATTGAAGATCAAAGATGTGTTTACAGATCAAAAATTGTACTCCCGTATCCGGGATGATCTATAATACTTCCAATGACATGCAGGATATATAGAAGAAATTGAAGGAGGCGGAACAATGATCTACAGTATTATTTCCCAAGCGGTATGGGAGCAGGTATCCAAGCAGAGCGTGTATGCACCGGATAGCCTGGAGACGGACGGTTTCATTCATTGTTCCACTAAAGAACAGATTCCATGGGTAGCGGCTCAATTTTATCAAGGACGCACGGATTTATTATTGATTGGCATTGATGAGAGGGCCTTGAAGCCGGAACTGGTGTATGAGGACCTCTATGAGTTGAATGAACTATTTCCACATATTTATGGTGAACTTAATTTGGATGCTGTACGGAAAGTCATTTCCTTTGAACCGAATGAGGACGGGACGTTTTCTTTTCCTGAATAAACACATTTTGTGAAGGGTTGTGAACGTGTGGATATGAATCAGGTATTTCTGGATACAGCCGAGAAGCAATTTTTGTATTACAAACAGCTTGGGGAAAAGGCCATGGAGCAACTGGAATCCGAGCAGCTGTTTCAATCCTGGAATGAAGATGCCAACAGCATTGCGGTTATTGTGAAGCATCTATGGGGCAATATGCTGTCCCGTTGGACGGATGTGCTGACAACTGATGGAGAAAAGCCATGGCGTGAACGTGATGCGGAATTTGTGAATGATATTTCGACCCGGGAAGAGTTGCTCGCCAAATGGGAGGAAGGCTGGAACTGTCTGCTTGGAGCCATTCGTTCTTTTACACCGGAGCAACTGTCTCATATTATATATATTCGCAATGAAGGACATACCGTCATGGAGGCAATCATCCGGCAATTGGCGCATTACCCCTATCATGTGGGGCAGATTATCTATGCAGCCAAAATGCTCAAAGAAACCGCTTGGAACAGTCTTTCCATTCCGAGAAATGGTTCTAGTCAATATAATGGTGGCAAATTTGCCAAGCCGAAGGCACGAAAACATTTTACAGATGATGAATTACGCATAGAAAAAGGTAAAGGTGAGGAATAGCAATGACACAGATCGCATTGATTCGCCATGGAAGTACGGCGTGGAATAAGGAAAAACGTTCGCAGGGACAAACGGATAACCCTCTGGATCAGGAAGGAAGAGAACAGGCACTATTGCTTGCTGCAAGACTGAGTGAGGAAACGTGGGATGCCATCTATGCAAGTGATCTGGAGCGTGCAAGTGAGACGGCTCGCATCATTGGAGATCGTTTGGGAATACAAGAGATTCATTTGGACCCGAGGTTGCGTGAAATGGGCGGTGGGCAGGTGGAAGGCACGACCGAAGCTGAACGTCTAGCCAAATGGGGAGCGGATTGGAATACTCTGGATTTAGGCCGGGAACTTGCGGATGCAGGTACGATTCGGGGCAGTGCCGCGATAGAAGATATTGTACGTCAGCATCCCAGTGGAAGAGTGATCGTTGTCAGCCATGGTGCCATTCTCCGTAATACACTGCGAGGTTTGGTGCCTGAACTTGATGTAAGCGCAAAGCTGTCCAACACGTCGATCACCCGGATTTCTTGGGAAACGAATTCTTGGCAATGTGAGCTATACAATTGCAGCGTGCATCTGAATTCCTCCAAGGAGTTGTGATATATGGATGCTCTGGCATTAAAACAGAAATTGCGGCAGATTCAGTCGGCTAACCTATCCGCCCATGAAGTGGAACATCCTTACGAATTGGCTCTGCATATGATGCAGCATATTGGCAGTCCAGACCCGGTTCTGCGGGATGAATTGATCTATGTTACGTTTGCGACCTGGATTGGACAGGGTGTATTTTCGGAAGAACAGCTCAGTCAGCTGTTACATATGGCGCTGGATGATCAGCATCTTTTTCATGGTATTGGAGAACAAGGCACGGACAGTGTGTTTACCCGAACCTTCTCTGTGCTGCTCCTGCCTCCAATTCTGAGTGTAGATCGTCAGCGGCCTTTTCTGAAAAAGGAAGATATAGAGGTTATTCATCATCGGTTGACCACGTATCTGGAGCATGAAAAAGATGTTCGCGGCTATGCCGATGAAAAGGGCTGGGCGCATGCTCCGGCACACGCGGCAGATGCAGTTGAAGATCTTGCACAGTCACCTTATATGGAGCGGGCAGCCTTGCTGGAGCTTTTGCATGCGCTCACTGTGAAAATTACCGAATCAAGTGTAGCCTACATCTATGATGAGGATCAGCGAATTGCTCATGCAGTGGTCACGATCCTTCGTCGCAATCTGCTGGAGCAAAACGATATTTCGTCTTGGATTGATTCATTGAATCCGAACGATAAGACGGAGGGGAAATCTCTTCTGGAGATCAGCCAGATGAGCTTGAATGTGCGCGTCTTTCTACAGACGCTTTATCTTGCCATACGGACAGAAGAAGCAGAGCCCTTTCAGGCTGTCCGTTCACTTATTTTGCAGGCTTTGGAGAAAAAATGATCAAGGAATTATAAACTTGTGGACAAGGAGGGTGATAGTATGACTGAACTGTCGTATTCATGGACAGAGGATTTGCTGTCTCCTCTGGGCGAAACAGGGGTTATGATTCGTTGTGGGGATACCATATCCGAAACGGTGCACCGGAGGGTGATGTCGGTATGTGCTTTGCTGGAAAAGAGCCAACTGCAGGGCATCTTGGAGTGGTTACCTTCGTTTGCATCGGTCACGCTGTTCTATGATCCGTTGATTTCCCCGTACCACGAGGTATGTGGAATGCTGCTTCATGAGTTGAACAAGATGGAAGAGGCAACGCTGGATGAACCCAGAACGATCATTATTCCCGTATGTTATGGCGGTGAACTGGGTCCTGACCTGGAATACGTCGCTACTGAACATGGGCTTACGCCAGATGAGGTCATAGCTATTCACACATCCGGCGATTACCTGGTTCACATGATCGGATTCGCGCCGGGTTTTCCTTATTTGGGCGGATTATCGGAGAAGATCGCTACGCCCAGACGACCTACACCTCGGCTTCGGGTTGAGGCGGGAACGGTGGGTATTGGTGGCAAACAAACGGGAGTTTATCCGGTGACGACTCCCGGTGGATGGCAATGTATTGGCCGCACACCGCTGGCGCTATTTCGTCCGCTGGAAAGTCCGCCAAGTCTGCTGGCAGCAGGGGATCGGGTTCGTTTTGCATCGATATCACTTCAGGAGTATCTGGAACAAAAGGAGGGCGAACGATGAGTATTGAAGTCATTCGCTCAGGTTTGTTATCCACCGTTCAGGACGAAGGAAGAATGGGATTTCGCCGGTATGGAATTCATCCGGGTGGGGTTATGGATACCTTTGCAGCCAGAGCAGCCAATGCATTGGTTGGGAATTCCCGCGATGCAGCTGTGCTAGAGATGACGATGACGGGACCGGAGCTTCGTTTTCATGACAATCGGCTGATCTCTTTATGTGGTGCCGATCTTACGGCAACGGTGGATGGCCTGCCTGTTCCGCTATGGCGTCCGGTCGCGTTGCTTGCTGGAAGTGTGCTGAGATTTGGGCGATGCCGTTCCGGTTTGCGGTCTTATATGGCGATTGCTGGTGGAATCGCAGTACCTGAGATTATGGGCAGTAGAAGCACGGATCTTAAGACAGGTTTTGGTGGGTTTGAAGGTCGTGCCTTGAAGGTGGGAGACAGGTTGTCTGCGGGAGAAGCTTCTCGGAAAGCACAAGCGGCGTTGCATGGATTGAGTGTAGAAGCCGAAAAGAGCAACCGGTGGATGCATGCAACTGCCTGGTATTTGTCCAGCAGGGAATGGCCCGCCTACCATGCTGAACCTGTTATCCGTATCATGCCGGGCAAAGACAGCGCAGCGTTTAATGAAGATAGCCTGGAACGATTCCATAAAGAACGATACGTGATCTCTCCTCAATCGGATCGGATGGGTTATCGATTGGAGGGTGCAAAGCTGAAGCAGGAACTCGGTCAACCGATGGATCGGCTGTCTGAAGCCGTCACCTATGGTACAGTTCAGGTGCCAGCAGATGGTCAACCCATCATATTGATGGCCGATCATCAGACCATTGGGGGCTATCCTGTGATCGCCCAGGTGGCCCGGGTAGATTTGCCGATACTGGCACAGGCAAGGCCGGGGGCACGGGTTACTTTTGAACGGATTACATATGAAGAAGCACAGCAACTATTCCTGGAACAGGAGTTGGAGTGGCGGCTAACCGATCAGTTGATTCGCAGGAGATTGGTAGAAATGGGGGACCATTAATGAACACGGTGGATATCAACTGTGACCTTGGCGAAAGTTATGGGGTGTACCGGATGGAGTCGGATGAGTCGATTCTGCCGCTAATCACTTCAGCGAACATCGCTTGTGGGTTTCATGCGGGTGACCCGGCAACGATGCGGCAAACGGTGCAGCAAGCATTGGAGCATCAGGTTGCCATCGGCGCCCATCCCGGTCTGCCGGATTTGCAGGGTTTTGGCAGAAGACGTATGGACATTACACCACGGGAAGCCTATGAAATGGTTGTGTATCAAATGGGTGCGCTGAATGCTTTTGTCCGATCATATGGGGGGCGTATGCATCATGTGAAACCTCATGGAGCCTTGTATAACATGGCTGCTGAAGATAATCAGCTCGCTGAGGGAATCGCTGAGGCGATCTATAAGGTGCAACCGGAACTGTATCTCTATGGCCTGGCCGGCAGTGCAATGATACAGGCAGCGGATCGCATTGGACTACGCAGTGTCAGTGAAGTTTTTGCGGATCGAACTTATGGACCGGATGGGATACTAACCCCACGCAGTCATCCGGGGGCTGTCATTCAGAAGACGGAACAAGCTCTTGCTCAAGTGCTGCGTATGGTGAAAGAGGGCATTGTTGTGTCGACGGAAGGTACACCTGTATCCATAAAGGCAGAGACGATTTGCATCCACGGTGACGGAGCTCATGCACTAGCATTTGCTCAAGAGATACGCACGTTGCTTGAATCTGAGGGAGTTAATCTGTCTGCTCCTGGAATTGCTAGATGATTGCTACAGTATTCGAGGGCCAGAGATCGAAGTATACGAGTTTGTAAGGAGTGAAAGTAGAGCATGAAACCGATACGTAATTCGGCGAAGGCTGTTATTGTACAGGATGGACGTTTGCTGGTGATCCGGTTGGAGGATCAATATGGTGACGCTTATGTTTTCCCTGGCGGAGGACAGGAGAAAGGCGAAGAACTTAAGGATGCTGTTGCCCGTGAATGTCTGGAGGAGATTGGACAGGCGGTGACTGTGGGAGAACTATTGCATATCCGGGAGTATATCGGAAAAAACCATGAATTTGCCGAGTGGGATGCCGATGTCCACCAGGTTGAATTTTATTTTGAATGCAAGTTAGTTGATCCGAAAGCTACGATCTTTGAAGGCTCCAGTCCAGACGACCATCAGGTCGCTGTAGAATGGATTCCTCTCGAAGAGCTGCCAAAGGTTCGCCTATATCCAAAAACAATTGGTGAGTTGTTGCAGAATAAGAATGCATCACGCATTTATCTAGGAGATTTGAATTAAAACTGTCACGTTTACGAACGGGTTCATGGATTCACCATAGATGAGGTGGGTACACTATAAGTACAGGCTTATATAAAATCTTAATATAAGCGGAACCAAGAGTTACACGGCAACGAAGTGGACAGAAGCCTAATTAAGCGAAGCATTCTATCTAAACTTTGGCTTAGCATCTTAATTGGAAGAAATGTGGATGTAGTGGAGGGGACGGAATCGATTCTGAAGAAGCGGTAGCGTTCGCCTTTATCCCCGGATTTTATCCTATGAAATAGGATTTCAAAAAAAATCTGGGGATAACAGCGATCGAAAGAACGATCCGTACCCGTAACGGCTGCCCACGCAGGTAGTCTGTCAGCGGAGTGCTTCAGTGTAATGATAGTTAGTTCAGCTTATATACCCCCAAATCGAAAGGAGCATTTCCCATGAACCAGACTGAATTGGAACAAAACATTGTAAAAGCATTGGAAAACAACCCTTTTTGCAGTTTCTCCACGGTGGAGAATGGTAAACCGAAATCTCGCTATATGGCGCTTTTCAACGATGGAATGAACATTCATCTGGCGACAAACCGCCGTACGCACAAGGTAGAGGAGCTGGAGAATAATCCGAATGTCAGCCTTTTGCTAGGTTATGAAGCGGGTGGCTCCAAGGAAGTGGTCGAGATTGAAGGAACGTGCGAAGTGACAAAAAATGAAGGTTTGCGAGAACAGGTATGGAATGATGAACTAAAAGCTTGGTTTGACGGCCCGAACGATCCCAATTATGTCATTCTGGACATTACCCCGAATCGGATTGAATACACCGACAAAGATCATGAGCATCAGGTGTGGGAGCAGTAATTTTAGATATTGAAAATCACCTTTTCTGAGTGGAAGGCCATGCCAACTATTTGGAAAAGATATAGCCAACCGTGAACGCCATAAGGCTTCACGGTTTTTTGATATGGGTCGATTCAGCTAATATGGATATAGATGTAAGACACATGTAATATACGTTTTTAACAGCGTGAGTAAACTATTTTCATTCAAAAAGATGCAAAAGATGTCGAAATCACGCATGTTATTGTAAACTGGGGCAGGTATGTGCGGATAACGTAAAAAATAATGCTTTTCAATGGCTGAACATTGCGTTATGATTTGGAATGTAAACGATACGCACAGATATGAATAGATGTTCATGTGAGATAAACTAACCTGAGATTCTGAACCATACGATCGGAAAATCAGTACGCACAACCCATGAGATCTTTCACATTTCTGCGCTTATTCGTTTGCTCACTAATGCATGATTCAATGTACATAACCGGGAGGGGTTATTTTGAGAAAGAGTAAAAAAGTATTATCAAGCCTGACTGCCGCTTTGGTTGCATTAAACGTGCTTGCGGTATTTCCGGTACCTGTATCGGCAGCGGACGCTACCAAGGTTAAATTGCGGATCATGGAAACAACGGACATTCACGACAACCTGATTAACTATGACTACTATTCCGACAAAGAGACAGACCAGTATGGTCTGGCGAAGACAGCTACACTGATCAAAAAAGCCCGTGACGAAGCGAAGAACAGCTTGCTGTTCGACAACGGTGACCTGATCCAGGGTAACCCGCTCGGGGATTATGTAGCGAAGATTGATCCACTCAAAAAGGGTGAGACTCACCCTGTATATAAAGCGATGAACCTGCTCGATTATGATGCAGGAAACATCGGTAACCATGAGTTTAACTATGGTTTGGACTTCCTCGACATGACGCTGGAAGGTGCGAATTTCCCTTACATCAATGCCAACGTTTATGTAGATGACGGTGACGACGATGAGACGAATGACAAGAACTACTTTACCCCGTATAAAATTTTAGACAAAAAAGTTACCGACGAGAGTGGCAAAGAGCACACGATCAAGGTGGGTGTCATCGGATTTGTACCACCACAAGTAATGCAGTGGGACAGCGCTAATCTGGAAGGCAAAGTCATTGCCAAAGACATTATCGCTACTGCGAAAAAATTCATTCCTAAAATGAAGGCTGAAGGTGCCGACATTATTGTAGCTATTCCTCACTCCGGTTTTGAGGATATTCCACAAACGGATCTGATGGAAAACTCGGTATTGTATCTGAGCCAGGTTGAAGGCATTAATGCCATTCTGTTCGGACATGCCCATAAAGTATTCCCGAGCGCTGATTTTGCCGGTAAAAAAGGTGTAGACCTTGAAAAAGGTACAATCAATGGTGTTCCTTCCGTTGAACCAGGCTTCTGGGGTGACCACCTTGGAATTATCGATCTGGATCTGGAACTGGTAGACGGTAAGTGGAAAGTGGCAGACTCCAAAGTGGAGGCACGCCCTATCTATGACACAGCTAACAAAAAAGCTCTGGTAGATGCTGATCAAGAGATCGTTGACGCTGTTCATGACGAACATGAAGGTACGCTTGAGTATGTGCGTGGCCCAGTCGGCGAAACGACAGCTCCAATCAACAGCTTCTTTGCACTGGTTCAGGATGATCCATCCATCCAGATCGTAACCAATGCACAGAAATGGTATGTCGAAAAACATATGCAAGGAACAGAATACGAAGATATCCCTGTATTGTCTGCAGGAGCTCCGTTCAAAGCAGGCGGACGTTCAGGTGCTTCGTACTACACGAATATCCCTAAAGGCACCATTGCGATTAAAAACGTAGCTGACTTGTACGTGTATCCAAATACGGTACATGCTGTGTTGGTTAATGGCGCTGAGCTGAAAGAATGGTTGGAATGGTCTGCTGGCCAATTTAACCAGATCGATCCGGCAAAAGGTGGACAGCAACAATTGGTCAATATGGACTTCCCAACGTATAACTTCGACGTTATCGATGGTGTTACGTACCAAATTGATGTAACTCAACCAGCGAAATACGATGGCAAAGCAACGATTGTAAATGCTTCAGCTAACCGGATTAAAGACCTGAGCTTCAATGGCAAACCGGTTGATCCAGCACAAAAATTCATCGTGGCAACGAATAACTATCGTGCTTCTTCGTCCAAACTGGCTAACCCGGACGGTAAACGTATCGTCTTGGCTGCACCGGATGAGAACCGTCAAGTTATCATTGATTACATCCGTGAGAACAAAACGATTAACCCGACAGCAGACGGCAACTGGTCGCTTGCACCAATTAAGCCTTCAGCAGGAGTAACGGCAGCTGCAATTAACGATCTCGAAGTGGTATTCGCTTCTTCCCCAGATGCCAAAGCGCTGGTTGAAGCAAACCCGGCGATGTCCTTCATCGGTACGAACGATGATGGTTTTGCTGAGTATGGTTTGAAATTGACAGGAGAAGCAACAACGACTCCAGAAACAGGTACGGAGCCAACTCCAACGCCTACGAAGCCAGACCCAACTCCAACTAAACCTACAACCAAACCACAACCTGAGAAACCAGCTGGTGGCAAAGTGGTACATGTAGTGAAAAAAGGAGATAACCTCTACCGCATTGGCTTGAAATACGGTGTGGACTGGCGCAAGCTGGTTTCCGTAAATAAAATTACAAATGTGCACAACCTTAAAGTTGGACAGAAAATCGTAATTCCCGCTTCTTAAGATTATTTAGCGGTAAATGAAGACCGACAGTCATCAGACTGTCGGTCTTTTTCATGCTATGCTGATACGTTAATGCTTCAGTAACCGTCATAGTTGAAGTCACCAAAACAGTAGAGATAAATTTTAAGACCCATGCTATAATATTTACAAACTTTGGGTATATACCAGTAAACATTAATGAGATAGAATCACAAACTGGCAAGGGGGTTCTACATGAATTGCAGTGGCTGCAGTCCAATTCATCCTATAGAGGATCAAGGTACCCTGTATATGCGTCCCATCTCCCCCGCTTTGCTTGAAGCACTGCAAAAGCAGGGAAGACATGTCGAACATTCGGATGAACTCATCTGGATGCATTTTATGAATCTTGAATCTGCACAACATTGTATTGAGGACATTCTCAAGATTGAAGCAACCCTGCCAGAGAAGTTAACGGTTCAGATCACTCCACTGTATGGCCAGGCAGATGCTGATAGCTGGATTAGTCTCTCCATGCAGGCAGCTCGACTCAAACATGCGGATCTGGTCTCCATTATCCTGGAGCATCAATTCAGCAGTCATATGCAGCCGATCGTAGATGCATCGGAGCAGATTATCGGATTTGAATTTTTACTTCGTCCTGCTGAACAGGGTAGACCCTTCAGTGCGTATGAATTATTTGAAGTGGCACGGGATACCGGATTGCATTCTTTTCTAGATCGGTCAGCACGTATTGCTGCCATTGAGACGAGTGCCGTTCTTTTACGGCATGGTGTCAAACGTTTCGTGAATTTCCTGCCTTCCTCCATCTATAACCCCGAATATTGCCTGACACACACATTTGAGACGATTGAACGCCTTTCGCTAGACCCTAAGGATTTTGTGTTTGAAGTGGTGGAAACGGAACAGATTCAGCATATGTCCATCTTGAAGCATATTTTTGAGGTGTATCGTTCTCATGGAATGTCGGTTGCCTTGGATGACGTGGGGGCCGGATTCTCGACGATCGAAGTAATGAATCGGCTTAAGCCGGATTTTGTTAAAATAGATCGGAGTCTCATTGATCATTGTGATCATGATTTGAACAAACAGCAGCAAATTATCGATATTGTTGAGATGTCACGTCGATTTGGCGGGCGGGTACTAGCTGAAGGCATTGAACGAATCGAGGAATTTGAATTCTGTCGATCCGTGGGTATTGATTTGGCACAAGGGTATTATTTTGGTAAGCCAACCGCATATCCACCACAAGGTCCCTACGGAAAAACCTCTGCGTGAATGCAATAAAATATAGTCGTACCAACAAGTCACTTCGTATGATCGGAGTGGCTTGTTTGACATGCTATGTAAATTTATAAATACGCTCCCTCAGCCGATATATAGGATAGGCTTTTAGATTAGATGGGGGTCTATGTGACACCTTATTTAGTCAGGTTGGAGAGGTCCTACATAAAAAAAGAAAAAGGGCAGATGTATATTTGGAGGGGGAGAAGCAAGATGGGGAACATTCGGGGGAATGAGCAAGAAAAGGCAGCAATCAAGCCAGCCAAGCCCAAAGATAATAAACCGAAGAAGAAAAACAAAAAGAAAAAAGGCTTCGTCTGGAGCATAAGGAACAAATTATTGGTATCCTTCCTGGCGGTACTACTTTTGCCGAGTCTAACCATTGGGATCGTTACGATGCTTATCGCTGATCATACGGTGGAAGACCAGCTGATGGATAGTGCCAAACAAAGTGTAGACACAACGAATTCAATTATTGGAACACATGTGGATGCAAAGATCCATGATATCAATTATTTTGCCAGTTTGATTGTGACTGACATGATTAAAGGACAAGATGAAAGCCCTGAGCTTGAGACGAAATTGAAACAGTATCTTGGGCTGCATCCGGATGCTATAAATATCTTTGTGGGGACCAAAGAGGGAGTCATGGTTCGTGGCAAGGAATCTGCAGGAAGCTCACAAGGGTCCGCTTATGATCCTCGGGAACGAGAATGGTACAAGCTCGCAATGGAGAAACCGGGTACTCCAGTAGTGTCCCCTGTATCCAAGAATACGGACGGCATTGCAGTTGTATTTGTCTCCAAAACGCTTGATGATCAATCCGGTGTAGTAGGTCTCTCCCTGGATCTGACCGAACTGCGTGAGCAGGCTTCGATTAAAGTGGGCAGGGACGGGTACGTCATCATTATGGATGCGGACAAAAATTATATCGTATCTCCAGTCGTGGAAACTGGTACACAGGAGCAGTCGACTACCTTGGATGCGATGTTCGAGAGCAAGGAAGGCGAATTCAGTTATATCTATAATGGTGATTCAAAGACCATGATTTTCTCTACTAATGAGGAAACCGGGTGGAAAATTGGCGGTACAATGTTCAAGAGTGAAATATTAAATGCAAGTAAAGACATTCGAATGGCTACCCTGTTGGTCCTTCTGACGGCAACCTTCTTAACGTTGATATTTATTATCTGGTTTACACGTTCGATGCTGCGTCCGATTAAACGTCTGCAGGAATCCGCCAGATCCGTAAGTAAAGGCGACCTGACGGTAAAATTGGACACAGGACGCAAAGATGAGGTAGGCGATCTGGCGAAGTACTTTGAACGAATGGTCGACAATCTGCGCATGATGATTCTGGGTGTGCAGGAAACGGCAGAGCAGGTATCTGCCTCTTCGCAGGAATTGTCCGCCAGTGCAGATCAAACAACCAAAGCCATTGAGCATTCAACGCTGGCTATTCAGGAACTTGCCGAGGGTGCCGAGCAGCAAGTGAAGAGTGTATCGGATGGATCAGGACAAATGAGCCAAATGGCGGAAGATGTTCGCATGATGTCTGAGCGTGTGCAATCCATTACAACGAATATGCGTCATACATCTGGAGCGGCCTATTCAGGTAATGAGGCTGCAGGTCAGGCAGTAGAGCAGATGAATAGCATTCAGGAAACGGTAGAACAGCTGGCGACGGTAGTTCAGTCATTGAATGCACGGTCCGTAGAAATTGGCAGCATGGTAGATGTGATTGCTACCATCTCGAAGCAGACCAATCTGCTGGCTCTGAATGCTTCCATTGAAGCGGCAAGAGCGGGAGATGCTGGCCGTGGTTTCGCTGTCGTTGCGGGTGAGGTGCGGAAGCTTGCAGAGGAATCGGGAAGCTCGGCTGCACAGATCGGTGAACTTGTTCATAATATCCGTCAGGACATGGATGCTGCCCTGATAGCTATGAATTCAGCTCAGACTCGAGTTGGGGACGGAATCCAGGCCGTGAATACGTCTGGGCAATCCTTTGCCCAGATACGAGAGGCTGTAGAGGATGCTGTTCATACGCTGGATGATTTGTCCGAAACAACGAAGCAATTGGAGCATGGTGCATCCCACGTTGCCAAAGCAATGAACGATATTTCGATCGTGACCCAAGAATCTGCTGCGAATACGGAATCCGTCTCGGCGTCTTCTCAGGAACAACTGGCATCTGTGGAGGAGATCGCTTCGTCTTCGGCACATCTGAACAGTATGGCCGAGCAATTACAAGGATTGTTGGGTATGTTCAAAATGGTAGAGGACACGCCGAAGGATGGGGACAAGTCCTAACCATTAGGCGATATCTTTATATCTCAGTTTCTATAGAAGTTAGAAGGAAATAAAGATAGACATTTCTCCTGCAGCCCTGTATAACTATAGCGTCTGGTTTATCCGCAAGAATTGCGGTGTAATCATATCTGGCAGGCCATTCTTATATCATGCTCCAAAACATGATGAATATATCGGCGCAGGAGGCTTTATGACATATGTAGCAATTCTGATTTTTGTCCTGACCATCACATTGGTTATCTGGCAACCACGCGGATTAGGTATTGGTTGGTCCGCCATGGGTGGAGCTTTGCTAGCATTGATGTGTGGTGTCGTCAGTCCGAACGATGCCTCTGATGTAGCGTCCATCGTATGGAATGCAACGCTCGCTTTTGTCGGCATTATTATGATTTCATTAATACTCGATGAGACAGGTTTCTTCGAATGGGCCGCTCTTCATATGGCAAGGTTGGCAGGAGGAAATGGACGTAGGCTGTTTATCTATTCCATTTTGCTCGGGGCGGCGGTGTCGGCGCTCTTTGCCAATGATGGTGCAGCGCTAATTCTTACCCCGATTGTGCTCGCGATGGTACGTGCTTTGAAGTTCGATGAGCGCATGGTGCTTGCTTTTGTTATGGCTAGTGGATTTATCGCGGATACAACGTCGTTGCCGCTGGTCGTCAGCAACCTGGTGAATATCGTATCTGCGGATTATTTTGGTATTACATTTGTGGAGTATGCGGTGCGGATGATCGTACCCAATCTCTTTTCCATCGTGGCGAGTACAGGGATGTTGTTCTTGTTTTATCGCAAAAGCATCCCGCTTCGCTACGATATCTCTGCAGCACGTGATCCCAGGGAAGCTATTCGTGATCCGCGGATGTTCCGCATCGCCTGGTTCATGCTGGTGCTGCTGCTCGTGGCCTATGCTTCCAGTGAGTTTTTGCCGATTCCCGTATCGGTTATCGTTGGTGCCGTAGCTCTTTTGTTCGCTATATTGGCAAGAAAGAGCGAAGCTGTGGACCTGAAACGCGTGATCAAAGAAGCCCCATGGTCCATTGTCGTGTTCTCAGTTGGCATGTATATCGTGGTGTATGGACTGCGCAATGCCGGCTTAACCGATCACCTAAGCCGCTGGCTTGATACTATCGCAGACCATGGTCTGTTGGCTGCCTCAGTGGGAATGGGCATGATCGCAGCGATATTGTCATCCGTAATGAACAATCTGCCCACCGTGTTGATTAACGCACTCGCGATTCAGGGTGCACACACCGAAGGTATTGTGCGTGAGGCGCTGATCTATGCCAATGTGATTGGTTCCGATCTGGGTCCCAAAATGACGCCAATTGGTTCACTTGCGACATTACTGTGGCTGCATGTGCTGTCCCGCAAAGGTGTGAAAATTACTTGGGGATATTATTTCAAGGCAGGCATCATCTTAACCATTCCCACACTATTAATCACCTTGGCCGGATTAGCGTTATGGCTATGGATTCTAGGTTAGTAAAATCGCATTTTACACTAACAATTATCATATGATCCAACTTATTGTAAAAAGCTGCTCTCATACGCTGGTGCTACCTACTAGCTATGAGGCAGTTTTTTTTGTTTCTTCTATAGAAGAAACAAATTCTTTTTCTACATTAAAACATGTACACAAAGGACAGCCATCTATAGTGCTGGCCTTCTCTTTTTGTCACCCCTCAGGCTGAGGATTAAAATGCCTGGGACCCCACCAGCGCTGACACAGCGCAGGGAACGGAACGAGTGTGTAAAAGCGAAGCGTTCGCCTTTATCCCCGGATGTATTCCTTTAGAAAAGTAAATCATATAAATCCGGGGATAACAGCGATTGAAACAACGTCCGTTCCCGGAGCTGCCACTTTAGCGCAATTTGTCTCAGATGTATTTCAATCCACAGCCCAACATTTTTAACATTGCGTTTACAAAACATTGATTTTGAGATGACATAACGAAACTACAATGAATAAAGAGTTGATGGTGAACAAAAATAAAAGTAAATCACCGTCACTAAATTGGGGGAGGAAAACAAAACATGTTTAAAAAGTTGCCGTTCATTTTGATGACCTTAACGTTCGTACTGGTTCTCGCAGCATGCGGATCGAAAAATGACGCTGGTACAGAGGGAAGCAATGGTTCCACAGGAGAAACTGCTACTGAACTTAGCGGTAACATTCTGGCTGTTGGATCAACAGCACTGCAACCTCTGGTAGAGCAAGCTGGACAAAAATTTATGGCAGTTGATGAATATAAAAACGTAACGGTACAAGTGCAAGGCGGCGGTAGTGGTACTGGTTTGACACAAGTATCCGACGGACAAGCTACAATCGGTAACTCTGACGTATTTGCAGAAGAGAAAATCGATGACGCAGCAAAAGTAAGCGAACTGAAAGATCACCAAGTGGCTGTTGTAGCCATCGCTCCAGTAAGCAACAAAGATGCAGGTGTACAAGATTTGACGAAACAACAACTGATCGACATTTTCTCTGGTAAAATCACAAACTGGAAAGATGTTGGCGGTGCTGATCAAGCGATCGTTATCGTAAACCGTCCTAGCAGCTCCGGTACTCGTGCAACATTCGAGAACTTTGCACTGGGAACAAAAGTGGAAGATATCCAAGGTTCTATTCAGGAAGATTCCTCTGGTACAGTTAAAAAGCTCGTAGCTGAAACGCCGGGCGCAATTGGTTACCTGGCTCTGTCCTACCTGGATGACAGCCTGCAAGTTTTGAAATACGAAGGTGTTGAAGCAACAGTTGAGAACGTAGAAGCAGGAACTTATCCGGTATGGGCTTACGAGCACATGTACACTAAAGGTGACCCGGATGCAGCAACAAAAGCATTCCTCGACTACATCCTGAGTGACGAAATTCAACAAAGCGACGTGACGGAGCTTGGTTACATCCCGGTATCCGGCATGAAAGTAAAACGTGACGCAGCAGGCACTGTGACTCAATAATCTTTGAACTTGCGCATACAGCGAGAGAGGCGGACCCAGGTCCTGCCTCTTTGCGCGGTTTGCTCTGGATTAATCCCATATTTTGCATGAATTCTACTATAGAAGGATGGTTGTTATGGAACAGACCGAAGGGGGAACGGTAATGAACAACAAGTTGAAACCGCGCCGGCCCTTGAGAGAAAAGCATTATTGGGAAGAGTGGACGGGACGGATCTATACGTCGATTTGTGTCGTTTTCCTGATCGTTGTCATGTTTTCCATCGTTTATTTTGTAGCGTCCAAAGGCTTGTCGACCTTTTTCCAGAATGGCGTAAGTTTACGTGAATTTTTATCCGGAAAAACGTGGAATCCAACGGGGGAACCCGCTGCCTACGGAGCGTTACCGTTCATTACCGGTTCATTCATAACAACATTGCTTGCAGCTCTGATTGCAAGTCCACTTAGCTTGTGTGCAGCGCTCTTCATGACCGAGATTGTACCAGGTAAAGGTAAAAAGATATTGCAACCTGCGATTGAGCTGCTGTCCGGTATTCCTTCCGTTGTATACGGGTTTATCGGTCTCAGTGTGATCGTTCCTTTATTACGCAGCATGTTTGGCGGAGCCGGCGTCGGGATTGCAGCCGGATGTTTGGTTCTGTCTGTTATGATTTTGCCTACTGTAACAAGCATTATGGCAGATGCACTGTCTGCACTGCCGAAAGGTCTGCGTGAATCCTCCTACGCATTGGGGGCAACTCGCTGGCAAACGATCTACCGTGTCATTATCCCGACCGTTCTTCCAGCTTTGTTGACAGGGATTGTACTCGGTATGGCTCGCGCATTTGGTGAAGCTCTTGCCGTACAGATGGTTATCGGGAATGCACCGCATGTACCGACATCACTGCTGGAATCGGCTTCAACGTTAACGAGTGTAATCACCCTGAGTATGGGTAACACCACGATGGGATCTGTTCATAATAATGCACTGTGGAGTATGGCGCTTGTCCTGCTAGTGATGACCTTTGTCTTCGTCATTCTGGTTCGCCTGCTTGAAAGGAGGAACCGGGTATGAAAATGAAGGCTAAAACGGTAGATAAAGTTGCCACATCCGTTATCGTTGTTCTGGCGCTGTTCATTGTTGTTCTCTTGCTCGGTTTGCTTGGCTTCATTCTAGTACGTGGGATCGGACAGATTAACTGGCACTTCCTGACCAGTGCACCACAGTTGCTCAAAGGTGGAGGCGGGATTGGACCGCAATTATTCAACTCCATATTCCTGCTTGTTCTGACTTTGATTATTACGATTCCGCTCGGATGGGGCGGCGGTATTTATATGGCTGAGTACGCCAAGCCGGGCCGGATCACAAGTTTTATTCGACTCGTTGTCGAAGTGTTATCCTCGTTCCCATCTATCGTTATTGGTTTGTTCGGACTCTTGTTAATTGTTAATACATTTGGTCTTGGATTCTCCTTATTATCGGGTGCCATGGCCTTGGCTATATTCAATCTTCCGCTTATGGTGCGGACAACGGAGCAAGCGTTCCGGGCCGTTCCGAAAGAGCAGAAGGAAGCGGGTCTTGCACTCGGGTTGTCCAAATGGAAAATTATTACCTCCATTCTGCTGCCTGTGGCATTGCCAAGCTTAATCACGGGTACGATCCTGGCATCGGGACGGATCTTCGGTGAAGCAGCAGCCCTGATGTTTACAGCGGGTATGAGTAGTCCACCGCTGGACTTCACGGACTGGAATCCAACGAGTCCAAGGTCGCCGATCAATCCATTGCGTCCGGCAGAGACACTGGCCGTGCACATCTGGAAAGTAAACAGTGAAGGTATTGGCCCGGATTCCAAAGAAGTAGCAGCTGGGGCTTCAGCCGTGCTTGTACTTCTTGTGCTGGCGTTCAATCTGAGTGCACGCTGGATCGGTCGGGTGGTTTACCGCCGCATGACAGCTTCGAAATAAGGAGGAACCAATATGGCCATACCTTTTGGTACGGAACAGTTAAGCATATATTATGGGCATTTTCAGGCAGTTAAGCAGATCAGCCTGACTTTTCCCGAAGCCAGTGTAACGGCACTCATTGGACCATCCGGCTGTGGTAAATCCACATTCCTGCGGTCGCTCAACCGAATGAACGACGAGATTGCCGGTTCCCGCACGGAGGGACATATCTGGATGGATGGCAATGATCTGAATGAGCCGGGCACAGATGTAATCAAGCTTCGCCAGAAGATCGGCATGGTTTGGCAGAAGCCGAATCCTTTTCACAAGTCCATTTACAATAATATCGCGTTTGGCCCCCGCTACCGCGGTATCAAGAGCAAGAAGGCACTGGATGAAATTGTGGAAAAAAGCCTGCGCCGCGCTGCGCTCTGGGACGAAGTGAAGGACAGACTGAATGAATCTGCCCTGGCCCTTTCGGGTGGACAACAGCAGCGGCTCTGTATCGCCCGCGCGTTGTCGGTTGATCCGCAGATTTTGCTGCTCGATGAGCCGGCATCCGCGCTTGACCCGGTATCAACGGGTAAGGTGGAGGAGTTGATCTCGGAGCTCAAGAAGGATCTTCGGATCGTAATTGTTACCCATAATATGCAGCAGGCGGCACGCATCTCGGATTATACAGCTTATTTTTATCTGGGAAGCATGATTGAACACGGAGATACGGAACATATTTTCACCAACCCGGACAATCGTCTGACACAAGAATATATTATGGGACGTTTCGGTTAATTGTTATATTGGATGGAGTATGAGATCTAGATAGATTTATAGAGATAGAAGGAAGCATAACACCCGGGCGATGCAGTTCGGGGGTTATGCTTTTTTACATAAGCACGTATTTGGAATAGTTTGCCAAAGTAAAAACAATCATGCTACGATATTTGTAAACGCTACCTTTAATTTGATAAGAGAAGGAGATGTAGATCATAACTACCCATAAGATTTCCCATGACACCATGGCAAATGAAATTATCTCGCATTATTCCATAGAAAAACCTGCAATTTCCTTTATCCGACATAATGAAAATCTAACGTATCAGGTGGTTGATGAATCAACCGGACAGAAATACCTATTGCGTATACATAAAGCCGCTTTTGCAAGCATGACGGGCATCCAGCATACTCGACCTGCACTTGAAGCAGAGATGAATCTACTTCATGAATTACGAGCTACCAGCCCATTGCGGGTGCAGATACCTGTACGCAATACATTGGATGAGTGGGTCACTGTCTGTTTGGACGAAACAGGAGAAGAGATCTGTTGTACTGTTCTGGAATGGATCGAGGGCAGGGATATCAAGCAGGGAGAACGTCTGACAACAGCGCAGATCCATGATTTAGGCGTACAGTTGCAGATATTGCACCAATATGGACGAAAACCAAAGGAAGCTCCTAAGCCACAGGTGGGTTCACAGGTGTCTGAAAGCGGACAGCAGACGAATGACCGTGAACAGCACGTTGTTAGGGCGATCATCTCAGAGGTATATACCGATAGCGATAGCCCTGCCTTGGACCGAACGGAAGTAAGACCAGCCTACGGCTCGATCAAAGAGAATCTGGTCATGTTGGAGCAATTGGAGGAAGGCGTTAGACGTGGCATCTTTACTCCTGAAGATTTCGATCTGATTCGTGAGACGTTTGAGAACATTAACGGGCAACTCGAAACGTATCCGCAGAATGCCGAGACATGGGGAGTAATACACGGAGATATTACCCGCGGCAATCTACTAGTGACGGATCAGGGCATATCTATGATTGATTTTTGTTTATACGGGTATGGCTACTATCTCTTTGATGCCGGAGGTGCGGCTACGATTTTCAATCGGGAGGAACGGGATGTCTTCCTATCGGGATATACGGAGCAGACAGGACCACTGACGAAGCGTGATATTCGGTTAATGGAAGGATTCATGCTGATTTTTACGTTCGGCTATTTTGCATTTCAGATGGAGAATGAGTCCAGGTACGAATGGATGAAAGAGCGAATGCCTCTTATATGCAGTAAATTTTGCAAACCATATGTACAGAACGAGAGTATTTTCTATGAGTTATAATTTGTGATTTCTAGTGGGTGGGTAGCGCTATGAAGAACATTCGTGCAAAGAGAGTTGCATCGAAGGGGCAGTCTGGTGGCTGGAAGCATGCCGGATTGCTACTTAGCGGAGTGGGCATATCCAATCTGGGTGATTTCATATATATTGTGGCGATTAACCTGATGGTATTGAATATGACACAGTCTCCAGCGGCAGTCGCAGGGTTGTGGATTATCTCGCCGATTGCTTCGGTGTGCACTAAGTTTTGGTCAGGCAGCCTGATTGATCGTTATGATCAGCGACAGCTGATGATTGGTGCTGATATGCTACGGGCATTGTTGGTGGCGGCGCTCCCACTGATGTCCAGCCTATGGATGATGTACGCAGTGATGTTTCTGATCAGCATGTCTTCATCTATATTTGTCCCTTCCTCTCAGGTATACATTACCCGGTTGGTACCTGCTGAACGGCGCAAGCGCTTCAATTCCCTACAAGCCCTGATCAGCTCAGGGGCATTTATTACCGGCCCAGCAGTTGCAGGAGTGATGCTGATTTATCTATCTCCGGCGGCAGCCATTTATGCCAATGCGGTTTCCTTTGCTGCTTCTGCGTTGATTCTAATGTTTCTTCCCAAACTGGGCATTGGAGAACAGAATATAGGGACGGGAAGCAGACTGACGCCTCAAATGATTGCCCAGGATTGGAGAGCTGTACTGAGCTTCAGCCGGAAGTCGGGCTACGTAGTCAGTATATATGCCCTGTTCCAGATTATTCTGGTCGTCGGCATGTCGCTGGATGCTCAGGAAGTGGTGTTTATCCGTCAGGTAATGAACCTGCCTGAATCGCAGTACGGAGCATTAATGAGTGTCACCGGAATCGGTTATTTGGCAGGTTCCATGCTAGTTTGGATGTTCGCCAAACATTTGCCGATCCGTCACATGATGGGTGGCGGTGTACTTCTGGTTGCGCTTGGTTATTTCCTGTTCGCCCGTTCATTCTCGTTTGAACTGGCGGCTGTTGCCTTTATTCTGCTCGGTCTGTGCTCCGCACTGGCGAATACCGGCCTGATTACCTTTTATCAAAATAATATCCCTGTCGATCTGATGGGGAGAATGAGTAGTGTACTTGGTCTTGTGTTAAGTCTGCTGCAGGTGGCTTCCATTTTGATTGCAGGGGTAGTGGCAGAGCAGTTGTCACTTCGTATGGTATATACAGTTGTATCTGGGGTCATGCTGTTAGCTGCGTTGGGATTGTGGGTGACGAGCATGTTTCCTTCCCGAAGCAGGTATTACGATGAACCGGCGAAGTCCAAGGCGATGGTGGGATAACAGGCAGAAATAAGGCAATTCTAGTACAGAATAATGGTTGCCTGAATACCCGAACAGTTCAACGGAACATAACATAAATAGTATTAAACACAGATATTGGCTAATCGAAAATGAAAAATGTATACGCTTTCGAGATGAAACGCATTAACACATTCATGTGATGAAAGTTTACAGTTGTTCAGTTTATCTTGTGTATAAAATGGAAAAAAACAATTATTCAGAAAGAAATCGTTAAGTTTGTTGACACTGATCTTCCGGTCGATTAATCTTAATGAGAAAGTATTAAAAACTTCAATTATCGTTCTGGTACAAGATCAGAATGGTTCCATACAGCGAATGATAGCGAGCGGGAGAGACCTGGGCATGTCGAGTACAAAGGCAGCTGTCGGGCACCGAAGGAGCAAGCTGCTGCGCACCCGGCGCAGCAGTTAATCTCTCAGGTAAATGTACCATCGTTGGACGCAACTCTGGAGAGTGCGCGAACTGCGCCACCCAAGGGGTATATGGTCAAGCAGCACGGTGTGCAGGGTGACATCACCTGTGAATACAGGGATGCATCGATTCGCCGCGCTGCTTATCATGAAACTCTCAGGTATCGAGGACAGAGAGAGGGCCTAGGGCCTTCTTCTGTCCTTTTCTTATGTCATCATTCAGTAATAAAGGAACATTATGGGTGTACGTCTGGATGAAAATGACGATTATAAATGGAGGGTTTGCGATGCGTTTTAAAGACGTTTTTTCAATTATTGGTCCGTCCATGACAGGTCCATCAAGTTCACATACGGCTGGAGCGGCAAGATTGGGGCGAATTGCCCGTCAGTGGCTGGGATGCACGCCTGAACGCGCCCGTTTAACTCTGTATGGCTCGTTTGCTGATACGTATCAGGGGCATGGTACGGATCTTGCGTTGATCGGTGGCCTGCTTGATTATGTGACTGATGATCCGCGTATACCGGATGCAGAACAATATGCAGAGGAAGCGGGTATGGAGGTAGAGTTTTTTACAAGCGGCCTGCCTGCTCCTCATCCGAATACGGTCAAGATTGAACTCTGGCATGGAGACCGTCAATGCACACTAATCGGTGCTTCCATTGGCGGAGGTAGTGTATCGGTGCATGCATTGAATGATTTTCGTGTACAGATCAGCGGAGAGTTCCCCACACTTGTACTGCGACATTCGGACAAAGCAGGGGTGCTCGCTTCCGTAACTTCCACGATCAGTTCGTCCGGGGTGAACATCGGGTACATGCAAGTGGATCGGAAAGCCCGGGATGGTGAAGCACTGACAGCGATGGAGATGGATGGTGCGCCGAATCCTGAGATGTTGAACCGTCTGCGGTCGCTGGATCATATGCTGGACATTCGCGTGATTGATTTGAAGAGAGGGGTCGAGCCTGATGCGGTTTAAACATCTACATGAACTGAATACTATCTGTACAGCAGAGTCTAAGACCATTGCCGAGCTGATGATCGAAGAGCAGGTTCAGGAGACGAATATTCCTGAAGCGGATGTTGTGCAGCAGATGTCGGATTACTATCAGGTGATGAAGGAAGCTGTACACAAAGGGCTGACAGAAGATACGACATCACGCAGCGGCTTGACTGGTGGAGACGGCAAAAAAATGGCTGAGTACATTCGTAAAGGCGAGACTTGTTCTGGAGATGCCTCTGCATTGGCCATGGCATATGCCCTTTGTGTATCGGAAGTGAATGCCTCCATGGGCCGGATCGTAGCGACACCGACAGCCGGCTCCTGCGGCATCATTCCGGGTGTATTTATCAGCTCCCAAGAGCGTTTTGGCTGGAGTGACGAGCACCTGGTGAACGGTCTGTTCTGTGCGGGAGCGATCGGTTATGTCATTGCCAACAACTCATTTATCTCGGGTGCCGAGGGTGGTTGTCAGGCTGAAGTGGGTTCTGCTATCGGTATGGCCGCTGGAGCCATGGTGGAGCTGCGTGGAGGGACGCCGGAGCAAGTGGTTCATGCGGTTGGCCTCGCGTTAAAAAATACACTAGGACTCATCTGCGATCCCGTAGCAGGCCTCGTGGAAATCCCTTGCATCGTGCGTAATGGACTGGGTGCCGTAACTGCTTTGGCTGCGGCCGACATGGCGCTGGCCGGCGTACGAAGTGCTATCCCTTCTGACGAAGTCATTGATGTCATGCTGGAAGTGGGGAGTGCGATGCCGAGCAGGCACCGTGAAACGGCCCAAGGTGGGCTTGCCCAAACACCGACAGGACGGAAAATGATGGAGAAGCTTGCTAAACCAAAGGCGAAGCGTGCTGAGCCTGAGGTTGAAGCTGAGTCTCCTGCTGAAAATGAACCAGAAGCCAAGGCATAACGCCTTTGGCCTGAAATCAATTTTAACTTGGTGTGCCTTTTAATATAAAAAAAGGTGATGTGCTCCCATCATGATACGAAAAGCCGATACGAATTCTTCCTAGTGAAGAAGCGTATCGGCTTTTTTGCTGTTCCCACAAGAAAAATAGGTATTGACGAATATATATCGATTAGATATATTATTTGTTGTCATATATCAATGCGATATATAAAGCTGAGAAGAAGTTATATAATTTAAGGAGATGGATAACATGAAAAGTGTTTTTCAAACGAGTCTTCTGTTTTTGAAAAATGGAGCTACAGTGGTCGGGTTAATTACAGCCGTACTGTTCCAGGTTTTTTTTAATACCATTTGGCTTAGTGGGTATGATCAGGTCAATGCACGGATGAATCAGCTTGCAGTGACCATCGTAAATGAAGATGGGGCTGGGGCGGAGCCTGTGGCGAAGTCACTTGCAGAGGGGCTTCATTTCGCAATCAAGCCTTCGGCAACTATGGAAGAAGCCAGACAAATGTTGACGGACCGGGATGTATACATGATTATCGTGATTCCATCTGGTTTCATGCAGCAGGCGGGAGACTTGTCGGGTCCAGTAGCGGTGAAGTATGTGATGAATGAATCCAACGTGGCTACCGTAAAAAGTGTGATGCAGACCGTATCCGCCCAAGTCACAGCGACGTTGAACCGTGAAGTACAGCAAAATAGCATTCGGGGAGTGCTGAATCAATCAGGTATGGCTGCCGATCAGGCGAATACGATGGCAGTGGGGTTATCTTCCCGGGTGGAGGCAGAAGTGGAACGGCTGAATCCAGTTAACAATTTTGCTTTTTCCATGGTACCGATGTTGATTGTGACGGCTACGTTTACAGGTGCAATGCTGCTTGGCATGAATCTGCAAAAGGTTTCTGGTGAACTCAGTAGCAGGGCAGGAAAATGGGAACGCTTTTGGGCGCGCAATATCATCAATGTTGGTGCTGCATTTATCGTATCGCTCGTTGGAGCAGGGATGATGCATGTTATGGGTGTATCATCAGCAGATGGATGGTGGATGTTATGGCTATTTCAGTTGTTGATTACTTTATCTTTTCTATTCGTGGCGCAATTGAGCTTGCTGCTGCTTGGAAATGCTGGAGCATGGTTAAACAGTGCCTTGTTGCCTCTGCTGATGTTGTCATCAGGCGCAACCATTCCGCGCGATGTCATGCCTGACTTCTATCAACAGATCGGTCATTATCTGCCGGCAACCTACGCGGTGGAGGGCATGATGAATCTGGTGCTTGGCGGAGATGGGATTAGTCATGATGTTCTGCTTCTGGTGGTGATTGGAGCGGCGACGTTGTTTCTGGGTGCGGTGTGCACGTGGATCAAACGCTCAGGTCCTGCACAATCCGGCATACCTTTGGAGTCCAAGTCTGCTGCGACACCTGTCGCTCTGACTGGAAACCTGCCTTCGCCTGATCGTGGATAACATGGATAACGATAAGCCCCCTTTTGCCGGATAAGCCAATCCGTGAACGTCTGATGATGTTGAACGTATAAGGGAGGATGTGATACGTTAAGAGCAATTGGAAAGGAGCGGTACACCGATGAACACGCAGCATGTCATCCTCGGAATACTGCACAATCAGCCATGTTCCGGATATGAGATCAAGCAGTACTTTGAACAATATTTTTCATTTTTCTTCGATGCCAGCTTTGGCACCATTTATCCTACACTTGCCAAGATGGAAAAGTCAGGGTTATTGACCAAAGAATCCGTTAGACAAGAAGGGAAACCTGACAAAAATGTGTATACCTTAACCCCGGAAGGGTCTGCGGAGTTCAATACCTATTTGATGAGCCCCCTGGAAGCAGAGGTGTTCCGTTCTGATTTTCTGATGCGTCTGTATTTCGGAGAGCTGGCGGATGAAGATACTGTCGCAGGGTGGGTCCGGTCGGAGCTGAATCGTAAAGAATTGCTGTATGCCGAGCTGCAACGCCAGATGAAGCAATTCGGCGAACAGATCTCACCTGCACAGCGTTTATGTATGCAAGTGGGACTTGTGCAATATGAGGCTACTATCCGATTGCTCAAGGAACAGCTGGCCGCGTCACAGTAGCTTTTAATAGTATCCATATCCCTAAATCAATTGACGATCCATCAATAACGCAGAAAAATCGCTCTACAGATCAATAACAGATCTGTGAGCGCTTTTTGTGCGTTGCGTTCAATGCGTTGGAATTGTAAAGACACAAAAATTTTAAAAAGCTACGCGATATCTGTACTTAGTACAACATATCCGTATGCGGGCAGCTCAACGGCGAGGGTTCCCTCTTCCTTGGCTGTACGATACTTCTCACCAAATAACTCCGTCCACTCCCCGGCACCCGCCTCCAGTTCGACGATAGCTGTTTCTTCCGAACGATTAAAGAGGACCAGAATACGCTCCTCCTCATCCTGTCGTTCCATCACAAGCTGGCTTCCGCCTTCACGGGCCTGCAGGAATCGAATGCTGCCTTCTGCACGCAGGGCAGGATGGGCATGGCGAAGTGCGATTAGCTTTTGATAAAAGGAGAACAGCTCGCGGTCCTGCTTCGTCTCGTCCCACTCCATACATTTCCGACAACCGGGATCATGATCCCCGTCCAGCCCAATCTCGTCTCCGTAATAAATGCACGGAGTACCCATATAAGTGAATTGGAACAGCGCGGCCAGTTTCATTTTCCGCTGGTCGCCCTCACATAAGGTGAGCAGCCGTGGTGTATCGTGGCTATCCAGCAGATTAAACGCTACTTCGCTGGCTTGCAGCGGATAGCGGGATAGCTGTCGACCGATGGAGTTGGCGAATTGGTCAGCGTGCATGACATCTTTTACAAAAAAACGATTCACAGCTTCCGTAAATGGATAGTTCATCGAGGCATCGAACTGGTCGCCTTGCAGCCAGGAGGAGGACTCATTCCATACCTCACCCAAGATATAGGCATCCGGATTCGCAGCTTTGACCACACGGCGGAAGTCACGCCAGAACGCATCATCCACTTCATCCGCGACATCCAGCCGCCAGCCGTCGGTGCCGACTTCCTTAATCCAGTATTCGGCGACCTCCAGCAAATACGCCTTCACCTCAGGGTTTTCCGTGTTCAGCTTCGGCATGTGAGCTTCAAATCCAAAGGTTTCATACGTAGGTATGCCATCCTTCACATCCAGCGGGAATTCATGCACATGGAACCAGTCCTTGTATTTGGATTTCTCCCCGTTCTTCTGCACATCCACAAATGGGGCGAATGTCTTCCCGGAATGATTGAACACCGCATCGAGCAATACCCGGATTCCACGTGCATGGCACAGTTCAACAAGCCGTTTGGTTGTATCTGCATCACCAAAATGCCGATCTACTCGCAGATAATCTTCGGTATCGTATTTGTGATTGGTTGTTGCCTCGAAGATCGGAGTGAAATAAATGGCGTTAATGCCCAACTCTTCAAGGTAATCCAGATGGTCGATAACGCCCTGAAGATCACCGCCGAAGAAGTTAAACGGGGTCGGCTCACCTCCCCAGGGTTCCACATGTTCTGGATCAAGGTCGGGGTTGCCATTTGCGAATCGTTCAGGGAAGATCTGATAGAAGATCGCATCCTTCACCCATGCAGGCGGTGTAAATACAGCTCCGGGGTGGATATACGGAAACTGGAACATGTGACCAGGATCGTCGGGTTCATGCGTTTGGAAATCCGTTTCGGTCATCCAGATCTGTTCTGTGCCGCTTTTCAGCAGGAAGGAATACTTCAGTCGATGATACGGAGGTTTTACTTGCCCCTCATAATAATCGAACATGGAATCGGATGTATATTTGGTTAAAGGAACCAGCTCTTTAGTGCGATCCCAGGCGTATTTGTCCCCAGTCAGGGCATGTACCTCGGTGAGATCATTCTTTTTGGCACGCAGACGCAGACGAATGGTATCCTTATCGTAGGCATAGGCCCAGTTCCGTTTCGGTTGATGATAGATGGCTTCCAGCAGCATGTTGAATTTCCTCCCGTCGTATACACACGTAGTATGTGAGCAAGTCGCAGCATTCGATGCAGAATTATGCGAAGCGGATGATTAAGGTATAATTTAAAATAAAAAGACATCAATGGTCGTGTGATCATCATTCGTACATTTTATATAAACAAGATACTTCATTATGTTTCAAATATATAATTAACCCAAAGGGTGCAGAAAGGAAACGAATGTGCGCATGAAAACGAAACTGTTATACATTGAAGACGATACGGAAATTGCTACATGGGTCAGGGCCGACTTGGAGGAGCGTGGATATGAATTGGTATGGCTCGGCAGTGGTGAGGGGGCTACTGAAGCTGCAGGGGGTTGCTCGTTGGTTATTCTGGATGTCATGCTGCCGGGACTGGATGGTTTTACGGTAGGACAACGACTCAAAAAGGAACATCCTGAAGTGCCCATTGTCATGCTTTCAGCCAGAACGTCCATTGACGACAAGCTGCATGGGCTTGATTTTGCCGATGATTATGTAACCAAGCCATTCCATCCCGATGAACTCGCCGCACGGATTGAGGTACAGCTTCGAAAGGCAGGAACTGCAATCTCGGCCGATACCGTTGTAAAACTGGACCATTTGTCCATCTACGAGAAAGATCACCGGATCGTGAATGAGGAGACGGGGGAAGAAATTATTTTATCAGGCAAACAGTTTCATATCTTCGCCTACTTGCTCAGGCATATGGGCATGATTCGAACCAAGGAACAGATCTACGAAGCTGTTTGGAACGAATCTTACCTCGACGGAGACAAGACATTAATGGTACATATTCGGCATCTGCGCGAGAAGCTGGAGCGTGATCCGGCGAACCCGACCATCATTCAAACCGTTCGCGGTGTCGGCTATCGTGTGAAGAAGCCATGAGCAAAAAGGCGACGATGCGCGATCCATCCAGTAGGGGTAGAGGAGTGAAACGTAGCTTTCCGGGCAAACGGAAAATGCGTTTTGGAAGGACCCTGATGTCTCGGTATATCCTCTTGATCTTGGCAGCGGTTTTGTTTGTGCCGGTCGTTCTCCCCATTACATCCATCATCTATGTGGTGGTGGTGAACAATACAAATAAAGAGAATACGGCACCTTATGGGGATAGCACGAAAATTAGCAATCTGTGGACCCGGGAATCCGAGAAGTTGGATGGGGCGACCTCTGAAAAAATCAATCAACGTATGGCACAGCTTCACCGCAAATATCCCAAATCTTCGATGTACCGTGTGGACCAAAACGGTAAAACGGCATTTATTCTCGCTGGAGAGGGCGTTGCTGTATCGGAATCGACCGTGGATGGAACAAGGATGACAATATTGAAGTGGACGTTGAATCATCAGAGAACAGAGACCCAGATTCCAGCGATATGGAACTCAAACACTACCATGGAATTTATGAAGGAAGCGTCCTATCGTGATCCGCTAACGGTGGTTTCTTTTGTAGGGGGAGATAGCGAAGACAAGGGACAAGGCTTTATGGTGATTGAGGTCCCAAGGTACCTTTTGCAAAAACCGCAGAACAACTGGCCTATGGAACTTTTGTATTTGGGTGGATTAATGATGATCATCTTCCTCTTATTTATTATCATGTCGATCCTGTTCTTTGCGCGAATTCGCAAGCGGCTCATCCGTCTCCAGACGGCGATGATCACCCCTGGCAAGGAAGGCATTCCACTTCCTGTGGAGATTCGCAGATCGGACGAGATTGGACATCTGGAGGAATCGTTTAACGAAATGGTGCATCAGTTGACAGATAGTCGTCACCGGGAGCGGGAGGAAGAGCAGCTTCGCAAACGTCTTGTCGCGGGACTGTCGCATGATCTGCGTACACCGCTGACTGTTATTCGTGGACATATGCATTCCCTTCACAAAGAACCACTAAGCACAGCTGCGGATACTTCATTGCGTCGTATGGAAGCCAAGATGGATGATTTGAGCGGACTGATCGATAACATGTTGTCGTACAACCTGCTCACCAGCGGAAAATATACATTGAAGCTGGAACAGAAGGACGTCCTGCGAATCGTCAGAGAAACGGCAGCTGCCTGGTATCCCGTTTGGGAGAAAGAGCAGTTTGAGATTGATATCGATCTGCCAGAAGAACCGTTGATCTGGCAGGTGGATGAGCAGGGGTTACGTCGTGTTCTCGATAACCTGTTTCAGAATGTCATCCGTCATGCAGCGAGTGGAAAATATATTGGCATATCGACAGAACAGATCCATGGGGAGAAGGCTCTTGTTATTCAAGATAGGGGCCCAGGATTGCAGGAAGATTCGGATACCAAGGGAACTGGTCTGGGGTTATCCATCGTGGATCTGCTGATTCGTGAGATGGGGCTGCGGAAGAGGGTAGACAGCTCTGAGAACGGATTGCGGGTCAGCCTCTATAGCGGCGGGGGAGCTGGGAAGCCAAGGCCCTAACCTTTTTTTAAACTAAACTTAAACTTCAGCCGACTTCAGCTTTAACCTTGGAAGGTTACGATGATATCCGAGGTGATTAAACAGTGACTAATAACATTATTCAAACCGCTAACTTATGGAAAACATACCGGGACCGTGCGGCGGTCCGTGAACTTGATCTGCATATTAAAAAGGGAGACATTTATGGCTTCCTTGGTCCCAACGGCGCTGGTAAAACAACAACCATTCGTATGCTTCTTGGCTTAATCAAGCCAACCAAAGGTGTCATCCGTGTATTCGACAAGGATATCCGCAAGGATCGCATGGACATTCTGCGACGTGTAGGTTCGTTGGTTGAATATCCGTCATACTATGGACATCTGAACGCGGTGGAGAATCTGGAAACCTTGCGCCGGATATTGGATGTACCCAAATCGAGGATTGCCGAAGTGCTTTCCATCGTGGATCTGACCCGAGATGCCAAACGTTCCGTAAAAGGTTACTCGCTTGGAATGAAACAGCGTCTGGGGATTGCAAGTGCCCTGCTGGGTCAGCCGGAGCTGCTGATTTTGGACGAGCCGACGAACGGCCTTGATCCGGCGGGCATTCAGGAGATCCGGGAGTTAATCAAACGCATGCCCCTGGAACACGGCATTACCGTCCTAGTGTCCAGCCATTTGCTGAGTGAAGTGGAACAGATGGCGAGCCGGGTCGGCATTATCCGTGAGGGGAAAATGGTCCTTCAGGATACGATTGCCAATCTGCATAGCCAGACGGGCAGTTCCATTCGAATGACGGTTTCCGAGCCGGAAGAGGCGATGAAGCTGGCAAGAGAGCAGGGACAGTTCGGTCAACGTGAAGGAGCCGCGCTCACGTTCCCGTATATGGATAATAGCGCGATTGCATTGCTGGTTCGCCGATTGGTTGAGCAGGATCACGCGGTCTATCGTGTCGAAGAGCACCGTCAATCCCTAGAAGACTTGTTCATGCGGGTCATCGGTGAGGGGGCAACGATATGACGGGCCGTGCGTTATCGTCCGACTGGCTCAAAATTCGTGGCAAAGGTATTTGGTTCCTCGTTTTTCTGGCCCCCATTGGACTGACGGCGATGCAAGCTTTGAATTTCGGGCTTCGTTTGGACTATCTGAAAGAACAGTATGGGGGTCATCTGTGGGAGAGTTTGCTGGATAATGTGGTTGTTTTTGTACCGCTTGCCTTGATGCTGGGGGCGACGATTCTCAGTTCGATGATCGCAAATGTTGAACATGAACAGGGATCTTGGAAGCAATTGCTGGCGATGCCAATCACAAGACCTGCGGTGTTCCTGGCCAAGTTCCTGCTCGCTTGTATGCTGCTCATCATCTCCTGTTTGGTATTAACAGCGGGAATTATTGGTCTGGGACTGGTGCTTGGATTCAACGCGGGTGAGATTCCCTGGATACATGCAATTAAACTGGGTTTACTGCCGCTGGCTGGCGCACTTCCGGTGTTATCGCTGGAGCTATGGCTTACGATGGTAAACAAAAATCAGGCTCTTCCCGTCACGCTTGGCATTGTCCTCGCAGTAATGGGCATGTTCGCACTCAGTATCTCACCGTACTTTCCGCTTGCATGGGCGCAGATGGCTTGGGCCAGCCCAACACCATTCGTGTATGTCGGTTTGGGCGTAGGTTCGGGTCTCTTGATCATGCTGCTGGGGATGGTGCACTTTAGCCGGAAGGATGTGGCCTAAGATGAGTTTTGCAACTACTTATTTTCGAATCCTATCCTCTGAGCGACTCAAAATGGGCAAATCACCTGTCTGGCTTCTGATTCTGCTTAGTCCATTGATCGCACTGCTTATCGGGCTGCTATCCACACCATCAGGTCAATGGAATGTGCTTATGGGTTCAATGGTCTTTCTTCACGGTTTGTTATTGCTGCCCATCCTGACCGGCGTATTTACCTCTTTCGTCTGTCGTTTCGAGCATGCGGGGGGAGGCTGGAAAAAAATGCTGGTGCTTCCGCTTACCCGTACGGGCGTATATGCAGGTAAACTGACCATCGTGATTTTGCTTCTGGCAGGCACACAATTGCTGCTGTTGGGATCCATCCTGCTGGCAGGTACGATCCAGGACATAACGGATCCCATCCCATGGGGATTCCTTACAGGTAAGCTGCTGCTGGGACTATTCGCTTGTGTGCCGCTCGCTGCTCTCCAAATGTTCGTTTCCTTGGTATGGAGCAGCTTTGCCGCACCGCTGGCATTGAATTTTGCATTGACCGTACCGAACATTCTGATCGTGAACTCGGCTACATTTGGCCCGTATTACCCTTGGGCGCAACCGATGATTCTAATGACACCGTTTGAAGGTGGGGGATTCGGAGCGTACAATGTTCCACTTGGGACCATGCTGGCAGTGGTCGGGGGGAGTGCAATTCTCTTCATTTTAATTGGAATTTTTTATTTTAGAAAAAAAGAAATTTAATTACAAAATATTACAATTAATTGTATAATGAATTCCTTTTGAGCAAACATAGACCTCAGTTATTGATGGTCTATGTCGCTTAAAGGGGATTTTTTTTGTCGTTTATATATGGTTTTGGTGAAGAGATTGTAAGCAAATTCGAACTGGAATCTGGTAAAATAAAAAAAGCTGTTTCTAGGAAGGCTTACATGGTTATTCGAGGGTAGGCCCATTTCGCCGGAAATTATATTTTTTGGTTGTTAGATGAAGATATAGGCTGAGAAAAGAGGGGTAAGCCTTGGATATTAATAAAACGGAAACCCTGAAGCGCATTATTTCTGAGGGAAGTTCTTACCAATCATTGTTTTTTAATCACCCAGATGCCATATATGTGATGGACATCCATGGAAATTATATTGATGCCAATCCCTCGATTGAGAGGATTTCAGGGTATACATTTGAAGAACTCCGTAACTTGAATCGAGATAGGATTTGCCCTCCCGAGAGTGAGGAGTCGCGTAAAGAATACATTCGTGAGGTGCTGGCTGGACATTCAGTCAGTAATTCGATCACGTTTTATCATAGAGACGGTTCTCTGAAGCAGGCCGAGATTACCTATGTCCCCATAACGGAAAAAGAAGAGATTGTGGGGATATACGGTATTGCTAGGGATGTAACCGAGATCGTAGAAGTGGAACGTAAATTGCATGAAACGCAGGAGAAATATCAGATGTTGGCTGACCATGCCCAGGATCTAATTACAACGAGTTCGATGGACGGCAAGCTGCTGTACGTTTCCCCTTCCGTCTATTCGTTGCTGGGATATCGTCCGGAAGAGGTGACAGGGAAGTTACTGAAGGATTACTGTTATCCTGGGGATTACCCTGAACTACTGGAGATGTCGTCGAGTGGGAATGGCTGCAAGATGCGGGTGCTTCATAAGAAGGGGCACTACATCTGGATGGAAACGCTGGCGAAGCCGGTGGCCGGAGAAGAGGGCAAGAATACTCAGATTGTCAGCGTCAGCCGGGATATTACCCAGCATAAAAATGCAGAGAGACGTCTTAGAGAGAGTCGTCAACGGTACAAATCTCTGTTTGAACATAATCCGGCAGCGGTATACTCGCTGAATCTCGAAGGCAAATATACGGCAGTGAACCGCAATCTGGTCAAAATGCTGGATGTACCTCGAAGCAAATTGATCGGGCAGTCCTTTCTTTCGCATTTGGATAAATGTGAAGTGCACGGCGGGCAAGCATATTTCGAACTGGTGAAGCAGGGGAAACCCCAACATTATGAAACGCGGATCGTGAATTCCAGTGGCCGGAAGGTAGATGTATCTATCATTAATGTTCCCATCATTGTGGATCAGGAACTCGTGGGTGTGTATGGGATCCTGTCTGATATTACGGAGCGTAAGGATTATACTGAGCAGATCCAGGAGCTTAGCAAACAGCATGCCCTGATTCTTAACTCGGTTACAGAGGGCATCTATGGACTGGACGCAGATGGCATCACCAGGTTTATGAATCCGGCTGCTGCTTCCATGTTCGGCTACGAAGCGGAAGAGTTTGTCGGCAAAAGCTCGCATCCTATCATTCATCATTCACGTGCAGACGGCAGCTATTTTCCAAAAATCGAATGTCCTATTCATATGACGGTGATGGATGGGCAGCGCCGTACAGTGAAGGAGGATGTGTTCTGGCGCAAAGACGGAACGAGCTTTCTGGTGGAATATCAGGTTACACCCATTATCGATGAAGGTCAGATTCGTGGCGCCGTTATCGTATTCAATGATGTGACTGGTGATCGCGAAATTGTGCGAGCCAAGGAAACCGCTGAACTTGCGGCACAGGCTAAGTCAGAATTCCTGTCCATGGTCAGTCATGAAATTCGCACACCAATGAATGGAATCGTAGGCATGACTGAATTGCTCATTGGAACGGATTTATCAGAGGAACAGCGAGAGTACGCCGAGATCATCCGTGAGAGCGGCGATGCACTCTTGAATATCCTGAATGATATCCTTGATTTCAGTAAATTGGAGTCCGGGAAAATGGCTTTGGCCTACGAACCGTTCTCGCTGCGCATCATGTTGGAACAGGTTGCAGAACTTTTCTCGTCTAAAGCGGAAGAGAAGCAGTTGAAGATCCGATATCGTCTCAATCCCGACATTCCTGAGTTTATGGTGGGCGATGCGATGCGTATTCGGCAAATTCTCGTCAATCTGGTGAGTAATGCCTTGAAGTTTACAGATCAGGGGAGCATTGATGTCACTGTGGATATCATTCGCGGCAGCAGACCGGAAACGAGTGTGCTGGACTTTGCTGTGAAGGATACGGGGATTGGTATTCCAGAAGATAAGCTGGATCAGTTGTTCCAGTCGTTCTCTCAACTGCATCCTGTCATTAACCGCAAATATGGCGGGACAGGTCTTGGATTGGTCATCTCGAAGCGGCTGGTGGAGATTATGGGTGGCAGTATCAGTGTGGAGAGTGAAGATGGAAAAGGATCAACCTTCCGCTTCGCTGTGCCTGCCACAAGTGTGGATGCGACTGCAGAGCAATCTGCACGTCAATTCAGCCATGATCGAACACGCCAGGGGGACAAGGTGGCGATGCGTATTCTCGTTGCCGAGGACCACCCGGTAAACCGAAAGATTTTGACAGAGTATCTGGAGAAGCTTGGTTACCAAGCAGATGTATGTACCAATGGCGTTGAAGCGATTGAAGCCATTTCGCAAAATGCCTATGATATTGTCCTGATGGATCTTCAGATGCCTGTTATGGATGGGCTCAAAGCGACAGACCTTGTACACCGATTAATTCCGCAGGAGCGTATTCCAGCTATTATAGCGGTAACCGGAAATGCCAAACGTGAAGACAAGGAAGCTTGTTTGGAAATTGGGATGCGTGACTTCATCAGCAAACCAATCATGTTAAGTGAATTAAAGCGGGTATTGCAGCAATGGGGTCCAGCAGATGAACCGCAGCTTGCACCAAGCTGAAAACCCGTACTCCCAAGGTGGATAAAACAAACACAAAAACGCCAATGACACTTCTGAATCAGGAGGTTATTGGCGTTTTTGTGTTTTTAATTATTTTGTTATGGGCCATCCTTGAATGGCTGAACCGGTCAAACCAGGGTAAGACGATTGATGTTGCCTGACAAAACTTCACAGGAACGCTCGAATTTCTCACGTTCAGATGCATCCAGATTCAATTCGATAATCTCCTGGATCCCATCCCCGCCAATAATGGCTGGAACACCTGCACAGACATTGCTCTGTCCATACTCACCATCGAGGATCGCGGAGACAGCAATGATCTTGTGTTCATCGTTGAGAATCGAACGGGTAATATGTGCGAGTGCGTTACCGATTCCGAATTGGGTGGAACCTTTACGAGTGAAAATTTCCCAACCGGCATCTTTCGTTTTGCGGGCGATATCTTCCAGGTCCAGATGTTTGAAGCGTTCCTTATGCTGCTCCATAATGTGCATAATCGGTTTACCTCCGATGGTGACATGCGACCATGCCACGAACTGGGATTCCCCATGCTCCCCGAGGGCATATCCGTGCACGCTGCGTGGATCGATGGAGAAGACTTCGGACAACAGCGTTTTGAGCCGGGATGAATCAATAGACGTACCTGTACCGATGACTCGTTCACGCGGAAGACCGGACAGCTTCCATACCATATAAGTTACTATGTCAACCGGATTGGCCGCGACGACAAAAATCCCCCGGAATCCGCTATTCATGATGGGAACAACGATATCTTTGGCGATGGACTCCGCTTCTTCCAGAATATCCAGACGAGTCTGACCTGGCTTTGGATTCGCTCCGGCAGTCAGGACAATGACGTCCATGCTGCCGCAATCTGCATAAGTGCCAGCGTATACCTTCGTGCGGTTATGTGTGAAATCCATGCAATGGGAAAAATCCAGCGCCTGTGCAACCGCGCGATCATACGTCCGGTCAACCATCATAATTTCTCTGCATATCGATTGATTAATCATGGAATACGCACAACTTGAACCGACAAGTCCCGCCCCGATCACCGCTACTTTACCTGATTTGCCTAACATTGCCGTTCAGCCCCCATTTACATTTGATTTATCCGTTCATAATGATACATATGTTAAGTATAGTCCTTTATTTTATGCGAATAACTGCTTCTACGTTACATAAGATAACACATAGAAAAGCTGTGCAGCAATGATTTCCTCTGTCGCGGGAGCGTATTGGAGCAATGGAGTTAACAAAATTGACATGAATAATCCATATTCATAAAAATTGACGGCGTTTGCACTAACGAATTTCGACATGACAGCATTCATGCTCTTTGTCGGATGAAGGGTTATTTTTACGAATGAGGCAACTGACAAAAGTTCTTATGAATCCGCAGAAACAGAAGAAAAGCGCCAAAGGGATCTGCAAAGAGACTGACGAATACATACGGACAAGCAAATGAAAAATGCGTACTTGATCTATGAGACAGGTTGACCCGATCCGATGACAGTTCCAGAAGGGAACGCTGAAGCCACTACCTTGTATCAAAAAGACTTCATTCCGGGAGGGAATAATAATGATTGAAGAAGTGGGAGCAACGACGGAAACGGCCAAGAGCCTGGGTATTGGTGCCAGTACTCTTCGTAAATATGCGGCAGCGCTTGAGGAACAAGGATATCGATTCGAGCGTTCCGCCAACAAATCCCGATTGTTCAAGTCAGACGATATCGAGTGCATCGAACGACTGATGACAGAACTTAGGGAGCATAACTTGCCACTTGCGGATGCTGTGGTGACCGTACTGACTCCAGAAGTGCCTGTGATGGTAATGGAGGAGGCCTCAGAGACGGAATGTGCGGCAACGGTGATGCCCGCTATATTTCCTGAGGGACCTGAACCAACTGAAGCATTGAGATCTTATGAAGGTCTGGGACAACTGGTGAGTGAAGTGACATACGGTGCTGTCGGACAGCAGGACGATCAGGTACAACTGCTGCAGCATCGGGTGGACGAACTGGAGTTAACGCTGCAGCATCTGGCGGATACCCATCTTGCTCTCCAGGAGCAGATGGAGAAGCAGCGTCTTTGGATGAATGAGAAGCTGGAAGAAGAGCGGGACCGTGAACTGGTCACCAATCTGCGCAGCTTTCAGGGAAGAAAACGCAAACCCAAAGGAACATCGCTCCGAATGTTGTTGGGGCTGCTGCCCAAAAAGCACAAAGAAGCCTGAGAACTCGGCCCATGCTCGTCGTGATTTTACACAGATAGCTTGATATAATGAGCCCATACAACAACAAGACTGGCTGCTGATCTGCTCTGCTTAATCGGATAACAAGAGATCAGATGGCTAGCGTGGGAGGATCTGTGGAGCTGCGACGAAGCTGGCAAAGACTGCTCGGCCTATGGACTGATCGTCCCCGGCGGAAAGGTACGAAGATCGCCGGACGTTATACGATATATGACTTGCTCGGCATGGGGAGTTATGGACTGACATACCTGTGTACCGATGAACAGACCGACAAGGATGTGGCGTTAAAAGAATCCAAACCCAGCAAAGGTAGACTCGCTGTACGGTTGCTGGACAGGGAGGCGGCTGTGGTGAATCGGATGGATCATCCGGCCATCCCTAAGTTGCTGGATGTGTTCACTTACCGTGCACGTAGCTACATTGTCACCGAGTATATCCTTGGGGAGACACTGGAACAGTGCATATTCGAGCAAGGCCACAAATATACGGAACAGGAATGTCTGGAGCTAGTAAGGCAATTACTGGCTCCCATTATGCATGTTCATGAGCAGGGATTTATTCATGGGGATGTGCGTATTCCAAATGTCATTTTACGAGACGGGCAGGTGCATTTGATTGATTTTGGCCTGGCGCGGCGCATGGGGGAGCCGTTGTTGCCTGAGCTAAAACGCCGGATGCGTGAATTACCCGATCCTGAAGATGAACTGGCTGCACCTGACCAGGATTTGCAGGATCTCGGTCATTTTCTTTTGTTCATGCTGTATTCCGCTTACGAGCCAGAGAAGGGCCGCAAACCGGCCAGCTGGCAGGAAGAACTCAAGCTCACGCCGGAAGTTCGCCACATGTTGGAACGGCTGCTTGGACTTCGTCCAGGCTATGAAGGCGATGGGCTGGAATTACAGGCGGATATTGAGCGTGTGCTGAAGAAATTGCGATAAAGAAATAAATAAGGGGTGTTTTGCTAACCGTGAGGACGGTTGGCGGAACACCCCTTTCAATACATATATCATGATTAGCATCAGTCTAGCTAGTGCGAAAATTTCTGTTTGAAATATTAGTATCAGCTTAGCTGGAGCTGTATTTCCTGCTTTTATAATAACCGGAGCCGTGGCGGCTATCCCGACGCTTCGCATCCGAAGATGAATAGCGTTGATAGGCACGCTTGCCTGAGGAACTGCTGTGACGTTTATATGAGTGTCTATCCGATGAGCTGTTACGCCTATGATGAGATGAAGATTTAGAATCGAGGAGTTTGCCGATAATCTTTTTGAACATGAAAGTTCATCCTTTCGTCTTCAACCGTTTTAAGCATATACGGGGCTTCGTTGGACGGGTTTCGGATTTTTTTAAGGGGTATTGTATTTATTGGACAGGGGCGAGGCGTATAATAGAATGTTGAAGATTACACGGAATTTTTTATTTTGAGCAATTCGCGTTACAATAGAAGACAGGATGAGATTTTAACGGACAGGAGTAGTTGTAATGATTACGTTAAAGACCAAAGAACAAATCGAACTTATGAAGAAGGCCGGAGAAATTCTAGCCGCATGCCATAGAGAAATCGCCGGAATGATCCGTCCAGGGATCACGACACAGGAAATTGATCAGTTTGCAGAAGCTTTTATGAAGAAAAATGGCGCTACGCCGGAACAAAAGGGATACAACGGGTACCAATATGCGACATGTGCGTCGGTTAATGATGTGATCTGTCATGGATTTCCGGGGAAATATGTACTGCAGGATGGAGACATCGTTACGATTGATATGGTCGTGAATCTGAACGGCTGGCTGGCCGATTCCGCGTGGTCGTATGCAGTGGGTCAGGTGACTCCAGAAGCACAACATCTATTGGACGTTACCAAAACATCTCTCTACAAAGGGATTGAACTGGCTGTGATTGGCAACCGGATCGGTGATATCTCCAATGCGATTCAGACGTATGCGGAAGGTGAAGGTTTATCGGTTGTCCGTGAATTTATCGGTCACGGAATCGGCGAGAAAATGCATGAGGAACCACAGGTGCCTCACTACGGCCCACCACACCGCGGTCCACGTCTCAAGGAAGGCATGGTTATTACGATTGAGCCAATGCTGAACATTGGTACGTATCGTAGCAAGCTGGACTCGGATGGTTGGACAGCACGTACTCAGGATGGAAGCCTGTCGGCCCAATATGAGCATACGATTGCTATTACAGCGGATGGCCCTGTCATTCTGACTGCTCAATAATGGCTCCCGATGTCTCCAATGTGATGATATTTGCATATTTCAAGGCGGCCCACGTTTGTGATCCGCCTGTTTCGGTTTAAACTATTTAGAGGCGATACACATAGAGCCGGTGGTGAATGATATCAGCTGACAGAGGGTTAACCCCTGTCCACTGGCAAGAAGGAGGTCATTTTGGTGTCTGAAAATAAACAGATCGTACTTGCGTCTCGTCCCGAAGGTGCCCCATCCAGAGAAGACTTTAAATTCATTGATGCACCGCTTCCTGAACCGGATGCAGGACAAGTCCTGGTACGTACGCTATATTTGTCTGTAGATCCATACATGCGGGGCCGCATGAAAGATACAAAATCCTATGCTCCCCCCTATGCGTTGAATGAAGTGATCAAGGGCGGAACGATTGGGCAAGTGGTGGAGTCTTCGGAACCCAATCTGCGCAAAGGGGATTTGGTATCCGGCATGTGGGGCTGGCAGCAGTATGCAGCCGTAAATACGGGAGATATTTCCTTGATTGATACAGAAGAGGCTCCAATTACGGCTTACCTGGGTGCGCTTGGCATGACCGGTTTGACCGCTTATTTTGGCATGGAAGACATCGGTAAGCCAAAGGATGGCGAAACGGTGGTTGTATCGGGAGCTGCCGGAGCAGTAGGTATGATTGCGGGCCAGATCGCCAAGATTGTAGGTGCGCGTGTAATCGGAATTGCAGGTTCTGACGAAAAATGTGCTTATCTGAAAGAAAAACTGGGATTCGATGTGGTGTTAAACTATAAGCACGAAGAGGATATGTCTGCTGCCATTGAACGGGCTTGCCCGGCTGGTGTAGACGTTTATTTCGACAATGTTGGCGGTGAAATCTCCGATGCGGTACTACGCCATATTAATCGGAATGCACGTATTCCACTCTGTGGACAAATTTCGTCATATAATCTGGAGAAACCGGATATCGGCATGCGCCCGCAGACGTTACTGTTAACCAATACAGCGTTGATGAAAGGTTTCCTGGTGGGTGACTATGCCAAGTCCTTTAAGGAAGGCCGAGCCAGACTAGCAAAATGGATCAAGGAAGGCCACATTCAGTTTGAAGAAAACATTGTGGAAGGTTTTGACCAGACGCCTGAAGCATTTATGGGCCTCTTCTCTGGAGATAACCTGGGCAAACAGCTTGTAAAGGTTGCGGACCCCGAATAAAAATAGAATCCTTTAAACAAATGCCCGAACAGGAAAAGACACGTTCCGCACGGTGAAGTGCACGAACGTGTCTTTTAAGTTGTTAGGAAGTTGCGATGGTTCTAAGATTCCGCAGCAACAACTTCCTTATAGTGCTTGTACATATATACCCGCCAGCGTACGATCATGCCAAAGGCCAGAAGGAAGAACAGTCCACCGGTTTGAGGAATGCTCACATAACGCTGAATGACTTCATGCAGGATTAGACGTATTGCCAGCAATCCAAGCAGAATGAACGCGAAGCTTCGTGAACGGGTGGCAAAAATTTCTTCATTAACTCGTTCAAAGCGAGTACTGCGAATGAGGGGATACGAGAATATAAACCAGCCCACCAACAGCGCGATAAGTGCCCATAGAAGCGGAACATGTGTCTCAGGTACAACAAACATGAGAAAACCCGTACTCATTCCCAACGGAGGAATAAGTATTTTGGGAATGGTTACCGGACGGTGGCTGGCTTTCATTCGAATAAAAATGGCAAGCAGGGCCATGACGAGCATACCCAGAGTTGCACCGATCTGAAGGTAAGACGGACTGATTTGAGCCACGTAAAACTCCCTCTTTCTGGAATAATATGTTATCCGGACATCCGGAACATGATGCGAATTACCGGAATTTTCTGTTTCTATTATATCACAAACGAAGAAAGCCGATAGAATGCTTAGTGTATCATTTACCCGGATTGTATATAGAGGGTTCATTTGAAAAATTTGTATTATTGTACCCAGTGTGAGGCGGTTTATTCGAGTAAGGGGAATTCAGGAAGTGGAATAGCGCAGCATGATCGAAATCCAGTCTATGGATGGATGAGGATGGGATTAATTCTTATTTCATTTAGGTTTAATTGATAGGGCTGATTCTGTTGAGTAGGACGATTCTTCTGATCCTGGGCATGTGGTTATAAGTTGTGGACGTTATATTCCGTATTCACGGACTGCAGCGGGTGGAGGGATATGGGAAGAAGGACAGTAAAAACGATAAGGGGTAATAGGGGTAATATACCGATCACAGTAATACCTTGGAACAGAGCAAGGAGGAATACGCTTCATGAATAGAAATCACAGGCCGCTCACGGTATGGACATTGGCTTGCCTGACCGTGGTATCAGTGGTCCTGGTTATCCCCTGGATTTTGTGGCAATCACAGGCACCGACACCGCTTAACATCATGATTGTTGACAAAAGTAAACCGGACTTGTCCTATGTGGGGCATAAGGGACTAGTCTGGATTCTGAATCAGCAGAAGATTGTCCAACAGACAGGGGAACATTATACGTATGAAGAAGACTACTACGGATATGATATACAGAACGGAATCTCCCGGATTGAGCGGAAATTGCCGGATGAGGTGACCGACACAGACCTGATCTATCTGACGGCGAATCATCATATTTCATCTACAGATAGGAATGAACGTATACAAGGCAAAGCTTATGAAGGTCTTACGATATATGATGCGCACAAAATTCGTGAAGCGGCAACCAAAGGCGTAACGATTGTCGCTGAGTTCAGCGCCTTGTCGAATGCTGTTTCGAACATGACAAGAGAGCAATTGTATCCGATTCTGGGCATGAAAAGCAGCGGATGGCAGGGGAGATCGGTATCGGATCTGCAGAGCTTGGATGAAGTGCCACAGAGGGTACGAATGAACTATGAGCTTAGGGAGAAAAAGGAGTGGCCCTATCATGGAGCAGGTATTGTATTGGTTCATGAGGATGGACGGGTGATTGTACTGAAGCAAGGCCGGGATGTAAAGACCGGTGACATAAAGCTCTCCTTTACACAGGAAGGTGGGAAATGGAGTGGAATTACCCGGGATATCCATTACAGCGAATGGTTTGACATCATTGTGCCTGAACAAAAGGCTACTGTACTGGCCTGGTATAAGACGGATCTAACGGAGAATGGTCAGCAGAAACTGATGGACGCAGGTATTCCGGTGGAATTCGCTGCTCTTATCCGGCATGAGGGATATAATCGGACGTATTATATGGCAGGATCTTTCGGAGAGCTGGAGCATTATTCGTTCTGGCGCCGTATCAAGGGGTGGGATGTGGTAAAAACGAGGCTCACACCGGATCAAAAGGGCGTTCCGGATCGGTTTTACTGGAAAGTATACGTACCCCTGATGAAGAAGATTCTGCAGGAAGTCCAGACAGGGCAAGCACCCTGGCAATAGAAAAACCGTTCCTTCGGTAGTGGGACGGTAGGATACATAAGGAGGGCTGCAGATGAACTGCAGCCCTCTTCCATTTGGCATCAAGATATATCGGGTTTTATGAATGAAGATGTTGCAAACCATTCAGGAAAGCGGCCACGGACAGCTGCAGGCTCTCATCCGGGTCAAAGTTCATACCGAAGCCACCTTTTTCACCCATGGAGGCGAAGCCGTGGCAAAGACTGCGTAAACCGCGAACGGCATGGAGCGTTTCCGCTTCACTTAGCGTATAGGGTTGCAACAGGCGGAGCAGCAGATCTAGGGCAGCTGTACTCTCCACAACGAGCTGCGCTTCCTGACGGTCCGGGGCGTGGAAGAAGGCTTCGTATAGCCCGGGATGCTTGCGGACGAAGCCGATATATGCGGCAGCGACCTCCTGAATGGCTTCGTCACCCGAACGGCCGACCGAAGCCTCAGTTAATGCACGCCTGAGCTGCTGTGAAGACATCAACGCCAATTCCTGGCGAAGCCCGGGAAGACCGTTGATGTGGTTATAAAGCGACGGGGAGCGCACATCCAGCCGCTGGGCCAGAGCGGCCAGTGTTAGCGAATGGAATCCGTCGCTGTCGGCAAGCTGGGCGGCGGCGCTTAACAGTGCGCCGCGATCCAGCCCTTGGCGGGGGCTCACAGATGCCCCCCGGCAGGGCGCAGCCGCTGCTCTGCGTCTGCCGTAGCTGCACGCATGGCCGCGGCGGGCTGACGCAGCATTCGTCCGTGCCCTACAGCGAGCACGGACGGCTCCAGCTCAGCCAGGCGCTTGGCGCTGGCAAGAGCAAGTTCACGGTTCCACGTCGCTAGCGCGGGGAACGGAAAGAGCGGGCGCAGGCGGCCGGATACGGCGAGGCCACCGTGCAGCTGATACGCGTCGCCAGCGATGAGCACGCGGCTGCGCGTATCCATGAAGGCCATATGGCCCGGCGTATGGCCTGGAGTAGCAATGGCGACCAGGGATCCGATCCGGTCGCCGTCATCGAGCAAGCGGTCCGGTTGGGTGCGGATCGCTTTGGGTATACTGCCGCGTACCGGAGTCTGCGGCTCGCCGGGAAGCAGGGAGGCGTCTCCGGCCAGCAGCGGAGCATCTCTTCTGGAGATGCAGACCTCGGCTTTAGGCAGCGCATCCTTAAGACCATCCAGTGCACCAACATGGTCGCCATGGGCGTGAGTCAGAATGATTCTGGTAATCGGTTTACCCAGGGATTGTGCAGTAGACAGAATCCCCTTCAGACTGAATGGCATTCCGGCATCAATAAGGGTAAACCCATCTTTTTCTTCAACAAGATATACATTCACAGGGAAGAGGCGTGGAAGGAATGAAACTTGGACAACATCATGCTCACGTGTAATTCGCATCATTGAATCCTCCTTAAAACTAATGTTGTTAGTAATATAACTAATGTCATTAGTTTTTGCAATACCCCATGTTGATTTGCTAAAAAAATAGGATATTTTAAAATCCCAAAACACTTTACAAAAAAAGCGTTTTCAAAATAGGAATAACCGATTATAATAATCTCGTAAGCCCTTTCATATGTCTATCTTATTGGAGCCTTTCGCGAAGCGAATGGCTCACTTTTTTGTTCTGTTCGCTTAAAACACGGATGGATCTCAAGCTTTTTACTTAGCCAATGAAGGGCCTGTATATACTGGTATGACAGGGGATATCGGGTTTTCTAACCCCTAAGTTGAGAGTGTTGACAAACATAACTGTTATTCCTATAATAACAGTTATACTTACCTTGGATTGAATTTTCATCGGTGAACGATATGCCGGGAAGGGAGTAAGTAATGAACAGTGAATTTACCATTGCTGTGCACTGTCTGGTCTTTCTGTCCATGAAGGATGAGTGTATGGCCAATAGTGAAGACTTGTCTCAAAGTGTGGGTACGCATCCAGCCAGAGTACGCAAGGTGCTTAGTGTGCTGCGGAAGCATGGATACCTGACAACCAAGGAAGGTGCTCACGGTGGATATCTGCTGAGCCGTCCGAGTGATGAAATCAAGCTTGGAGAACTGTACAGACTGGTAGCGGGTGGATCACTTGGTCCCAGCTGGTGTTCGGGAGAATCCGGTTCAACGTGCGTTGTTTCTTCCAATATGCAGGGTGTGATGGGAAGCATCTACGATGGAGGCGAAGAGGCACTGAGTGCTTATTTTGACCGTATATCCATTGAGGATGTGAAGCATCGTATCGGTAATGGGGAAGAATGTTCTTTGTCTATGGAACCCTTGTCCATGAAGGATAGGTCGTGACAGAACTGATCGTTAACAGCTCTTCATGACCTGGCCTTGGACTGCTGCTGTCAGGCATGGTGGACAGGCTATATAAGGGCGTTTGCTCCGGTTGTATGATCCGTTGATGTTTCAGGCGATTCCGGGCATAACGTGAACACAGATGGAAGCGGTCGTCTGCGCTGATGTTATTTTCGGAAGGTGAGTACTCGGTAGAGTTTGGCCTTGCGAACGTAAAAAAAATAAAAAAGAACTTGGGGAGTGGAACGCATGTCCAGCATTGAAAACAATGAAACACTTCGCGTGATTAACGAACGTCACGCTGTCAAAAAGTACGAAAGTGGTTTTGTTATGCCTGAAGCGGATCTGAACGCTATTCTGACTGCCGCTTCCGAAGCACCGTCTTCATGGAACCTGCAACACTGGAAATTCCTTGTGATCGAATCCGAAGCAGATAAAGCCAAGTTGCTGCCAATCGCTTACGGCCAAAGTCAAATCACAGACAGCTCCGTTACGATCGCTGTACTCGGGGATCTGGAAGCGAACCGCAACGCCGTGATTTATGATCAGGCTGTTGAAGCAGGTGCAATCCCGGCTGAAGTTCGTGACGCGTTGGTTGGACAGATCAATGGTGCTTACAAAAATCCGCAAATCGCCCGTGACGAAGCGATCCGCAATGCATCGTTTGCTTCACAGAACATTATGCTTGCTGCACGTTCCCTGGGATATGATACTTGCCCAATGGGTGGTTACAACCCGCAACAATTGATCGAAACGTTCAACATCCCTGCGCGTTATTTGCCAACGTTGTTGATCACTGTAGGTAAAGCTGCAGTTCCAGCTCGTCCGGCAGGTCGTTTCCCGCTGTCTGAAGTTGTTGTTAAAGGTTCTTTCTAAGACTGATTTTGGATCAGTTATCGCTATAGGTATCAATAGATATAACATAAATAGCCGCATGTCCCTTCTAGAGGGAACATGCGGCTATTTGGTATTTAAATGATGAAGAAGGGCATTATTTCTCTGGTGTTTCCGGGATTTTCGGTGCATTGAAATCTTCCAGATACTCAATTGCGTTATACATCATAACCGCAGCTTCGGCGCGGGTAATCGTTTCCTTCGGATTGAAGTTGCCTTCTGCATCGAGCGTGTTAATCTTCAAGACAAGGGAGCGCTGAACAGCACCTTGAAATTCTGGAGTCAGCTCTTTATCGTCCGTGATATCTACAGGTTTGATGTTAATCATTGGCAGGCCGCCTTTGGCTTCAATGCCCTGCATCAAGAAAAGGGTATACTGTTCACGGGTCAACGCCTTGGAAGGGTCGATATCGTTGGTCATCTTAATACCATTGAACTGGGCACGGACAAAAGCATCACTGTACCATACGCCATCTTTTACGTTGGAAAAGTAGTCACTTGGCAGGGGCTGCTTGATAAAACGAATCGTGTCCAAATTCAGATTCAGACCATCTGCAATGAGCTGGATACCCTGAGCCGTGTTTAGTTCCTGTTCCGGTTTGAACAAGCTATCACTTACGCCTTTGATTAAACCATCCTGATGTAGGGATTCAATCTTATCTGCCCCTGCAATACCTTGAATATCAGTGAATTCCGCTTGAGCGGCATGAATCGGACCAGCGCTCAGAGATAAGGTAAGTAAAGCTCCAGCTGTTAATGTAGCCAATATATTTTTTTTCATATCAGATTCGCCTCACTTTTCCAGGGAATATCCCTTTGTATAAAAGTTATTTGTCCCTATAGACGACCCTATTCCTCAAAAAGTTGCTGTAATTTTCCATTGTTTCTCTACAAGGAATTCTGATGGAATATGCACAAAGTGAATGGACTATTGTAAGGCCTTACACTTTGTATTATCTTGAGGGTAGATAACCACTGAAGCAAAAGTCTGTGAATTGGGTAAGTACATAACAGTGGAATCAACTATTCGGGTTACAACTTCTTATAATTGCATGTAATTAGAGTGTGAGATCAATCATTTGAATCAATAAGGAGAGAATGAAACGATGGAACCAACAGCAACGAATGAAGCTTTTTTCTATACAGGTACTTATGCATCAGCAGATCAACCGGGGATTTTCCTCTGTGCGTTGAACAAGGATACTGGCGAGTTGCGGATTGTAAATCACATGGATGGGGTGGATAATCCGTCCTATCTGGCTTTATCTTCGGATGGGAATGGTCTGTACGTGGTAAGTGAGACAGATGAGGGAGAGGTGCTGGTCTATCGCAGGGATGCCGCAACGGGTGAGCTGCACTTGATGGATCGCAAATTGACGAAGGGCGCATCGCCTTGTTATGTATCTGTCACGGAGGACGGCAAGTGGGTGCTGACTTCGAACTACAGCAGCGGCAGTGTGAACGTATTTCCGGTAGGAGATCAAGGCACGCTTGAAGAGATGAGTGCGTTGATTGAGCATACCGGCAGAGGGCGGAATGATGACCGTCAGGAAGGGCCGCACGCCCACTCCATTCAACCAGACCCTTCGGGTCAGTACGCCATTGTCTGTGATCTGGGCCTGGATCAGATTATTGTGTATCGTCAGGAAGAAGGTCGCCTGGTAACGCATCGTGAGATGAATCAGCCTCCAGGCTCCGGACCGAGACATCTCGTCTTCCACCCAAGCTCGAAATGGGCCTATGTGATTAATGAATTGAGTAATACCGTTACGGCATTCATGTATGATCAACGCAGAGGTGAGTTCACCACGTTGCAGCATATCACCACACTGCCTGAAGGACATTCTGGAGAAGGTACGGCAGCGGACATCCGTGTGTCTCCGTGTGGTCGCTTCCTGTATGCTTCCAACCGTGGGGACGACAGCATTGTGCTGTACCACATTGACCAGAAATCCGGTGAGCTGGAGGCCATAGAGTGGACTTCCACTATCGGTCAGACTCCACGTAACTTCAACCTGCTTCCCGGTGGTATTCTGCTGGTGGCCAATCAGGACAGCAACAACCTCGTTGCTTTTCAGATCAATGGTGAAGATGGACGTCTGACACACAACGGATTCAAGTTGGAGATACCCCGCCCAGTCTGTATTGCTCCGGTAGTATAAGGTGGGATGACACAACATTCTGTGTTACGTTAAGATTCCAATAGATCGAGCGAGAAAGAAGCATCCAAGTCGAAAGATTCATCTTTCGGCTTTTTTCCTTTTTTTCATACACAAAACTACTAAATTAGACCTATAGATGGAATTATATGTTTAATTTAAAATGAATATATTAAAGCGCTTACATGGATGTGAGATGGCGCTACCAAGGGCATCGGGCTTACCAATTCGATTGGGGAGGCAATGGCTTTATGGGAAAACGATCGTTATGGAAGCATACATTGCGGACCGCAGGGGTATCCCTGCTAAGTTCTGCGTTACTGGTTACTTCGCTCGGTCTTGGAAACACGCCGGTCACTCATGCTGCGGGTCCCCGTCAGATGGAGTTTCTGGACCGAGGTGTAGTTGCAGTGAAGACAGGCACAGGTGTGTTTGTCAGTTGGCGGCTTCTGGGTACGGAAGGGTCGAATGTATCGTTTAATGTCTATCGGGATGGAACCAAGGTAAACGCATCGCCCATAACGAACAGCACCAACCTCCAGGATGCAAGCGGGACCAGCACTTCCAATTATACGGTTCGAGCCGTAGTCAGTGGAACCGAACAAGCTGCTTCGGCGGCAGCGAGCGTATGGGGCAATAATTATTTGTCTGTACCTCTCAGTGTACCCGCAGGAGGCACAACGCCGGATGGTGTAGCCTACACGTACAGTGCCAATGATGCGAGTGCAGGCGATCTGGACGGGGACGGTGAGTATGAGTTGATTGTGAAGTGGGACCCGTCCAACTCCAAGGATAATTCCCAAAGCGGCTACACGGGTGAAGTATTTATCGATGCCTACAAACTGAATGGAACACGCCTATGGCGAATCAGTCTAGGTAAAAATATCCGTGCGGGTGCCCATTACACCCAGTTCATGGTGTACGATCTGGACGGAGACGGCAAGGCTGAAGTGGCGATGAAGACGGCTGATGGTACCAAGGATGGTACGGGCGTAGTTACCGGAGATGCCAGCAAGGATTATCGTAATTCCAGCGGATACGTTTTGTCCGGACCGGAGTTCCTTACGATCTTCAATGGACAGACCGGCAAAGCACTTTCCACGGTGAACTACGAACCGGCGCGCGGCAATGTGTCCGATTGGGGAGACAACTATGGCAACCGGGTCGATCGGTTCCTTGCTGCAATTGCGTATTTGGATGGAGAGCGGCCAAGTCTGGTCATGGCGCGTGGATACTACACCCGGACCGTGCTGGTGGCGTACAACTGGCGGGATGGACAATTGACGAAACAATGGACTTTTGATTCCAATACATCAGGTAATTCCGGTTATGCTGGGCAAGGTAATCATAATCTGAGTGTGGCGGACGTGGATGGCGATGGCAAAGATGAGATCGTATATGGTGCGATGGCGGTAGATGATAACGGTAAAGGACTCTACACGACAGGGCTTCATCATGGGGATGCAATGCATCTCAGTGATCTGGACCCGGATCGTGCGGGACTTGAAGTATTCCAGGTGCATGAGACAGCGTCCAATGCCGGAGTGGAATTCCGTGATGCGCGCACAGGTCAGTTGATCTGGGGCATACCTACGACAAAAGATATTGGACGCGGCATGGCAGCCGATATCGATCCACGTTATAAGGGTGCCGAAGTGTGGGCAGATGGTGGTTTGTATACAGCCAAAGGGCAGAAAATTGGGACAACCCTGCCTTCCTCCACGAATTTTGGCATCTGGTGGGACGGTGACCTGCTCCGCGAATTGCTGGACAGCAACCGGATTGATAAATGGGACTACGCCAATAGCAAAACGGTTAATCTGTTGACCGCATCCGGTGTTTCTTCCAATAATGGAACGAAATCCACACCGAATCTGCAGGCTGACCTGTTCGGCGACTGGAGAGAAGAAGTGGTATGGCGGACCAATGATAGCTCTGCGCTGCGCATCTATACGACAACAGCCGTTACGGACAAACGGATCTACACCCTGATGCATGATCCGGTATACCGCCTGGGCGTAGCTTGGCAAAATGTAGCCTATAACCAACCGCCACACACGGGCTTTTATTTGGGAGATAGCATGAGCACACCTCCCGTACCGAACATCCGGTACGCAGGCAAATAAGAGGGAAAGGGCATGAACTCATGCCAACCCCAGGAATGATGTTACAGCGAATAAAACTTACCGCTGACAAGGGAACAACGGACTTTGGTCTGTTGTTCTTCTTTTTCTGCCAATTACACAGATATTCGGTAGAAATCGGAAAAAAACGTTTGACAGTCATATGTACTGCCCTTATGATACGTATATAACTCACTAAACAGGTAGGAATAATAAAAATGACTATGCTCTATTTGCGGAAGCAGTCATTTACAGTCACATGAGAGATCGTAACGTGAACAGAATAACGTTCTCACCGTATAGACGGAGGAACACCGCAGCGCATCATTTCTGGATGGAGCATACACGGCCTTTGGGGCGGCATGACTTTATGAGGGAGAAGTGCGCGGGGGTTCCTCCGTTTTTTATTTTTTTCGGTGCGTTCCATGCTGTTCAGCCTGTTGAGGTAATCTTGCAGATCCATTCGGGGGGAGTGTTATCTATGAAAAAGAGAATTCATAAGGGTATTCTGGTTGGTCTGGCATTGGTGTTAACAGGGGTACTGGCGGCATGCGGATCGGATAGCGGTGGCACGAATGCGACAGGCACATCGGGGGGAACGGAAGGCGGCAAAGAAGGGGCAAAAGCGATCGAGCTGCTGAATGTATCCTATGATCCGACACGTGAACTCTATGAGCAATATAACAAGGCGTTTGCGGCGTATTGGCTGAAAGAGAAAGGCCAGGAAGTAACGGTTAAGCAGTCTCATGGCGGTTCAGGTAAACAAAGTCGTTCTGTCATTGATGGGCTGGACGCGGATGTGGTAACTCTGGCATTGGGATACGATATCGATGCTATTGAAGATAAAGGTCTGATCAATGCGGGTTGGCAGGACAAATACGAGCACAACAGCTCCCCGTATACTTCAACAATCGTGTTTTTGGTACGCAAAGGCAATCCGAAAGGCATTAAGGACTGGGATGATCTCATCAAGGGAGATACCCAAGTCATTACCCCGAATCCAAAAACGTCCGGCGGGGCACGTTGGAATTATCTGGCGGCATGGGGATATGCGCTCAAACATAACAACAATGATGAAGAGAAAGCCAAAGCGTTTGTTGCAGAGCTGTTCAAACATGCGCCTGTCCTTGACTCTGGAGCACGTGGGGCGACGACTACGTTTGTAGAGCGCGGCATTGGTGATGTACTGCTTGCATGGGAGAATGAGGCTTTCTTGTCAGTTAAAGAGTTGGGACCGGACAAATTCGATATTGTTGTGCCTTCGGTCAGTATTTTGGCTGAACCACCTGTAGCGATTGTAGATAAAAATGCAGACAAAAAAGGCAGCCGCGAAGTAGCTGACGCCTATCTGAAATATTTGTACAGCGAAGAGGGGCAAACCATTGCTGCCGAGAACTATTACCGTCCAACCCTGGACAGCGTGAAGGAAAAGTTCAAGGATCAGTTCCCGCAGCTTGAGCTGTTCACATTGAACGATGTATTTGGCACATGGCGCGATACGCAGGCCAAGCATTTTAATGATGGCGGTATCTTTGACCAGATTTATGTTCCGGGCAGCTAATGCATCTGACGTCGATGATGTTGCGTGACCATGTAAGCGGCCAACCAGTCCAACCGACTGAAGGCAGAGAGGATGAACGTGCATGAGCAAGGTGATGGTGGCCCGGAGTCGCACACTGCCGGGATTCGGATTAACGATGGGTTACAGTGTGCTTTACCTGAGCCTGGTTGTACTTATTCCACTCGCAGCGCTCTTGTTTAACTCCACGGGGCTGACCTGGTCCACACTGATTGAGGTGGCGACGAATCCCCGGGTACTGGCTTCTTTTCAGGTGAGTTTTCTGACTGCAGGTGCAGCGGCCCTGATCGATCTGGTACTCGGGCTGCTCCTGGCTTGGGTACTTGTTCGGTATGAGTTCCCTGGAAAACGGCTGTTTGATGCCGTCATTGATCTGCCTTTTGCCTTGCCGACAGCAGTGGCGGGGGTTGCCTTAACGGCGCTGTATGCCGGAAATGGCTGGATTGGGCAGTTTGTGGAACCTCTGGGCATCAAGCTTGCCTATTCACAGGCGGGTATTACTCTCGCGCTGATGTTTATTGGGATTCCGTTTGTAGTGCGTACGGTGCAGCCGGTATTGCAGGAACTGGAGACTGAGGTGGAGGAAGCTGCGGCTACGCTGGGAGCGGGAAGATGGCGGATATTCCGGAAGATCCTGCTTCCGGATCTGATCCCGCCGCTGCTGACAGGTTTTGCGTTAGCCTTTGCCCGAGGTATTGGCGAATATGGCTCAGTAGTATTTATCTCAGGCAATATGCCGATGAAAACGGAGATTGCTCCCCTGCTGATCATGGCGAAGCTGGAGCAGTTCGATTATGCGGGAGCTACGGCGGTAGCCTTGCTGCTGCTGCTGGTCTCTTTTGTCCTGCTCTTGATCATTAATTCACTTCAACGCTGGAGCCGTAAGGCAGGCAGAGCTTAGTGAGCAGTGAGCCAACCTAAACCAAAAGGAGGTACAGAATATGGCGGGTTCCGTTCCATTAACGCCTGCTTCCCGTGTACGAACCGGGCCGGGGCCAAACCGTGCAACCACGGAAGCACCATGGGTCAAATGGTTGTTGATCGGATTGGCAAGTCTGGTGCTGCTCTGGCTTCTCATCTTGCCGCTGGTGATCGTGCTGATGGAGGCGTTAAAGCAAGGCTGGGGTGTCTACATCGCCGCGCTTACGGAGCCGGACGCGATGTCTGCATTGAAACTTACGCTGCTGGTTGCCGGGATCACCGTACCGCTCAATACGATATTCGGTGTGGCGGCTGCGTGGGTCATTACCAAGTTCCAATTCAGGGGCAAAGGACTCATGGTTACCCTGATCGATCTTCCTTTTTCGATCTCGCCTGTGGTAGGCGGGTTGATCTTTGTCCTCGTCTTTGGGTCGAATGGATGGTTTGGACCTTGGCTGGCCGAGCATGATATCAAAATTATTTTTGCCCTGCCCGGCATTGTCATCGCAACGTTGTTCATTACGTTTCCCTTCGTCGCCAGAGAACTGATTCCGCTAATGGAAGATCAGGGCACGAGGGAAGAAGAAGCGGCGGTTACGCTTGGGGCCTCCGGGTGGAGGATATTCTGGAACGTGACACTTCCCAACATCAAGTGGGGACTGCTGTATGGCATTATTCTGTGTAATGCACGGGCGATGGGCGAGTTTGGGGCCGTGTCTGTTGTATCGGGACATATTCGCGGGGAGACTAACACCTTGCCGCTGCATGTCGAGATCCTTTATAACGAATATCAATTCTCTGCTTCGTTTGCCGTCGCCTCCTTGTTGCTGATTTTGGCTCTGGCAACGTTGCTGCTCAAGAGCTGGTTGGGTCATAAAACGATTCCCGAAAAGTGATGTAACACTCCTTTATCCATGCCAATCATCTTGGTTTTGAAGAGGGTTCCGAATGAAAATGGTTTTTGTTTAAACTTCATGAAAATTCGGATTGACAGCTACTGGAAGCCCTGCTAATGTATAAACCAAGTATATAGGTTGGATAAGAATGAATTATAAGTCGGGTTGGATGACAGCGCACTTGAGGAATATAGCGGGCAGTAGCCCGAGAAGAGGAGGCGGCTCTATGGCTAAGCCGTTAAAAGTGGATGAGGTATGGATGGATCGAATTGCCGGACAACTGAATGACATGGAGTTTGGCTCGTTACACATCGTTGTACACGAAGGCCAGATTGTGCAGATGGAGCGGACTGAACGCAAGCGTTTTGAAAATACGCCCTCCGGCAGCGCCTCCAAATCCGGCAGCACTGCACGAAGCAGCTCACCCCGTTCATTGCGCTCATCGAATGCAAGCGCGAAGGGATAGGCTTCATGTAATCCAGGATTTGATTGTGATTTTAGCACGGACTATTTATAGAATTGGAATCGAATTATGCAACGCTGAAATAAGTAGAAACCAAAAAAAGAGAAGCCGACGATTTTGCGGGCTTCTCTTTTTTGGTGTTGAATGAACTGAGACTGATGACGCCGGGCAAACCAAGCTAAAGAAAGGTTTACTTTTCGGAAATGGCTCCGGATGTGCGTGGTTTATAGAGGTTTAGATCCATATCCAAGTTCTCATCCTGATGTGCTTCTGTACTGCGATTCAATTCCTTATCCGAATCGGTGTGTCCCACATAGGGGCGATCACTGCGAGAAGGCGTTCCTGTCAGGCTGAAGCCAGAGATGAACAGGATGAGTTGTAATCCCAATGCGTAGGGAGCAGCAGCAAGTCCGATCAGATGAAGTAGGGAGCACATGGCAATTAGGGTAACAAGTGCTTTGGTTACTGTGCCCGATGAACCCTGTCTTGGGCTGGACCAGAGCAGATAACCATAGAACACCGTGATGATTAAGGAAACGAAGCGTATCCATGGCAAAGCGTTGAACCAGGAATGCCAGAAAGGATACAACAGACCTTGTTGACGAAACACAAAATCAGCGATTAGGTACAGTACAGCCGCGGCAGCGGTGGGCTCGGCAGCTGGACGGATGACATTCCAGATCGCTCTTCCCCAATGGTCAGGATGTGCGTATCGATTCAATTCATCGGACAATGCTGCACTCTCTCGCTCCAAAGCCCTGTGCATCAATGCGAGACGAGCGGGATCAACATCGATGATACAGCTGCGGATCTGATCCTGAAGCTGTGGAGACAGATGCACTGCGGCTCTGCAGGATAGCATGGCCGTTAATAATTCATGATGTTCATGTTCCGTAAGAGCAACATTCCGATGTTCTTTGGTTGTGAGTTGTCCCAATAGGGTGGTACTTATGTATAATGTATCTCGTATCGCGTGCATTCGTCTGTCACGGCTTCGTCTGACCTCAGTTGCTGACCATATGTAGAGTCCAAGCAGCACAGCGATCATTCCGAGTAGTACCGCCACGAAGCCCGGATATGAGAATAGAGCAAGCATCCAGCGTTGAAGCACAATGGTTCCTCCTTTGCAAAAACTGTAGTGTAGCATGAAACACGGTTCACATAAGCTTTCTCTCACTATTACACAGGAATTGCCTGAATTCAAGCAGGAACAGTAGGAATTTACTGTCATAAGAAGGACCAGAGCACCCAAGCAAAGAAGATGTAATTTCCATGAATTTTTTAATTCTACACATAATTATAGATTTAATAGGAAGGGAGCATGATCTATGGACCAGATCAACATTGAACGTACACCGCCCTCAGCAGCAGAATACCTTTCATTACGGAAAAGCGCAGGTCTTAGTGCGATGAGCAAGGAGGGAGCGGAGATTGGGCTGCCCAATAGTCTTTTTGCCGTATGTCTGCGTGAAGAAAATGAAATCGTAGGCATGGGCCGGGTCATCGGGGACGGTGGTTGCTTCTTTCAGGTGGTGGATATCGCCGTGCGCCCGGACCAGCAAGGCAGAGGATATGGAAAATTGATCATGAGCGAAATCATGAATTATTTGTGTGAACATGTGCCTGCTCGTGGTTTGGTCAGCCTGCTGGCAGATGTTCCTGCTGATCGTCTGTACGCTCAATTTGGCTTCACCTACACCAGTCCGAAATCGGAAGGTATGTGGTGGAGACAAGGGGAATAGAGCGGAAACAAAGCGCAGTTCTTTGAAAAGTGAAATGAGGGAATTATGCAAAACCTCAAAATAATATGAAGTAATTGATACTGAGCCGCATATTGCGGCTTTTTTGTGTGAAGTAAGAGCTGGAAGAGATTTTTTCGCGATGGTTTACAAGTAGGTGAAGACGGTTTAAGATGGCGTGAGCCGTTTAAGGTATATAACAATGGGATTAAGTATTAAAATAACAGTAAGTTGACAAGATGATATCTACTGAAAAGAGGGATTTAATATGAAAGTTGCCATTTTTGGAGCAACCGGAGCGATTGGAAAGACGATACTGTGGGAGTTAATGGACCGCGGACATGAGGTAACGGCGATTGTTCGTGATCCTTCGAAGGTTGAGATGGAGCATGAGCGTTTGCGTGTGTTACAGGGGGATTTGCTTAACCCGGACCAGGTTGCCGATTTTACAGCCGGACAAGAAGCTGTTGTGAGTGCCTATGGACCGAAGTTTGGTGCGGAGGAAGAGATGTTGGAAGTTACACGTTCATTAATTGAGGGTGTTCGGCGTGCAAAAGCAGAACGTTTGGTTGTCGTTGGCGGAGCAGGAAGCTTGCTTACGGATTCTGGAGAAATGCTGATGGACACACCAGGATTCCCTGAGGAAGTCAAACCACTGGCGAAGGCTCATGTCGATGCGTATAACCTGATTGAGGCATCGGATATCAACTGGACCTACATGAGTCCTGCGGCTACGATCACAACAGGAAGACGGACAGGCCTATTCCGGGTTGGCATGAATCGTGTGATCACAGATGATCTGGGTGAAAGTTCGATTTCCGTTGGTGATTTTGCAGCGGCTTTGGTGGATGAGCTGGATGATCCGCAATTTATTCAATCCCGGTTTACGGTGGGGTATTAAGGGTTTCAGGTAAGATAGCAATATTTCAGTAAATTTCCGAAGAGGCAACCGGGGAGGGATGAACGTTGTTTATCGTAACCGCTGAACAGATGAGAGCTGTGGATGAGTATACGATTCACAAGCTTGGCATTCCTGCTGCCAGTTTGATGGAGAACGCAGGCAGAGCCATCGCCGAGGAAGTTATCCGGCTGTGCCGGGGAGACGATGCTGACCGCCGTTCGGAGCAGCATGGCTGCTGGGACAAAAATGGGAAGCGGGCGCACACTGGGCCCGGGGATCGGCCTGCTCATGGTGGCGACATCATCGCCGATCCGGCGCTCGTGATGGAGCAGCCCGGCGATCAGCAGTGGTACATGCTGATCGGCAAGGGTAATAATGGCGGCGACGGGCTGGTTGCGGCGCGCCATTTGGTGGAAGCGGGGCTCGGCGTGACTTTGGTTTACGCCGATGCGCCTGCTGCGTTGCGGGGCGAAGCCGCAGTGCAGCGGGATGCCGCTGCGCAGCTCGGCATCCCAGCTCTGGTCCACGGGCGCGAAGCCGTGGACTTCGGCCGGTGCACAGGCATCGTGGATGCGCTGCTGGGCACCGGCTCGAGGGGGGCGCCGCGCGGATCATACGCGGCGCTGATTGAGGCGGCGAACGACAGCGGCAAGCCGGTCGTGTCCGCCGATGTGCCAAGTGGGCTGAATGCCGACACCGGGGAGGTATATGAGCCCTGCATTCAGGCCCGGGTGACCGTATGTCTCGCGCTGCTTAAGCGCGGGCTGGTGCAGTACCCGGGCGCATCTGCCGCGGGGCGCATCGTAGTGCGCTCCATCGGCATTCCCGCGCGGCTTGCGCCGGAGCATGGCCCCTCGGTCCGTATGCTGACGGAAGAGGTGCTGCGCAGTGCGCTGCGCGTGGACACGGGCCGTCTCCGGGCACCGGACGGCCACAAGGGCACTTACGGCCACGTGCTGCTGGCCGCAGGCAGTCTGCCGATGAGCGGCGCAGGCCTGCTCTCGGCCAAGGCCGCGCTGCGCGCTGGCTGCGGGCTCGCCACATGGGCGCTGCCCGCGGCACTTCTGCCGCATGTCATCGGCACCGTGCCCGAGCTCATGCTCGCTGCCGCCGCAGATGGCGACAGCGGCGAATGGAACGCGGCTTCCGCAGACGCCGTGCTGCGTCTCGCGGAAAGCCGCGACGTGCTCGCGACCGGGCCTGGCCTCGGCCGCTTCAAAGGCGACACAGACTGGCTGCGCCGTCTGTGGCAACATTCGGATCGCCCGCTCGTCATCGACGCGGACGCCCTCAACATGCTGGCAGACGCTGGCCCAACCGGGCCTTGCGACTGGGGCAAACGAAGTGCGGCGACTATCCTGACGCCGCACCCGGGGGAGATGGGCCGACTGCTGGGCATGTCGACCCCAGAAGTGCAGCGTGACCGAATTGGACACGCTACACGGTACGCCCGCGAGCAGGGCGTGACCCTGGTGCTCAAGGGAGCACGAACGGTCATCGCAACGCCATCCGGCGAGGCATATATCAACACCACGGGGCACGCCGGCATGGCAACCGGCGGTGCAGGAGACGTATTGACCGGCATCATCGCCGGTCTGCTCGCCCAAGGGCTCAGCGCGGAGCAGGCTGCAGCCTTTGGCGTGTTTCTACACGGCCAGGCAGGGGAGAGAGCCGCGATGCTGCGCGGTGATCCTGCATCCCTGCTCGCCGGGGATATCATGGATGCACTATAAATTAGGGGTATGATTGGTGCCGACTCTTGAAACGTACATTCGTTACTCCATAAGCTGCATGTACACCGCTTTGAGCACGTGTGATAGGTGCAGTTAGAGAGTACATGTCCTTCATGTGCTGCATGCCTTTGCACACAGCACAAAGATATAAACCACTCATAACATAAAGCAAGGGATGTCCCATAGTCATAAACATGACGAGGACATCCCTTTTTAGTGTATTGCCATTTTAACGAATCAAACACACGCTATGAGCTGCATTTTCCATTAATCTGCGCTTTAACGAATCCCAGCGACGTGATTTCACTGATCGGCAGGTTCTGGCCTAAGTTTATACCATTATAACGAGAATAACGTGACTGAAGTTCGTTAATCAGTGCATTCGACCCCAATCCTCTAATTAAGGTGTGGTCGATTCGTTAGAATGGATTAGCACTTCGACCCGACAAGGAAAGTCCCTTCCAACCTTCGGTACAGCCGCTTCTCTTCATTCTTTTATCATGATTCAACTACAACCGGAACCGTAAAAGTTCCTGATGCATCTCTGCACTGATATCCCGCAGGGTTTTCACCTTAGTGCTTGCTTCGGCGAACGAACGTTGTTGCTCGGCCGTTGAAGCTGTAATTTCCTCACTGCTTGCAGCAGATTGTTCCGTAATGGCACTTATACTTTCAATCGCCTGCTGAACCTGTGCGCTAAGTTCACTGGACTGCTGCATGTCTTCCGTAAGTTGGTTAATGCTTGTGCTAATTCGCTCTACACTGTGACGAATGCCGGAGAAGGATTCGCCGGTTTTTCCGGTGGCCTGCTCCTGTTCTGCAAAGAGCTGAATGCTCTGTGTCACAGAGTTTTTCACTTTGCCCATAGCTGCTGTGATTTCGCCGACAGCCCCAAAGATATGCTGTACCGATTGCTCTGATTGCTCCGCCAGTTTCTTCACTTCCCCCGCGACGACAGCAAAGCCGCGTCCGGCTTCACCTGCACGGGCCGCTTCGATGGAGGCGTTCAGAGAAAGAAGGGTTGTCTGCGTAGCGATGCTTGATACATAAGCAGTCATGGTTGCGATCCGGGAGGCACTCTCCTCCAATTCCTGGACAGTCTTTTCTACCTCAGACATGGCAATCCGGTTTACTTCAGCCAGTCGAAGCTGTTCCTGTACGGCAATGTGTCCCTCCTGCACGGAAGTCAAAACTTCGTTACCATAGATGGCCGATTGTGAAGTCGCCTGAAGATTGCTTTCAAACATATGCTGCATCTTGTCCACGACCATGACCGTGTCACTTAGATCCTCAGCAATTTTCTGACTGCCAATCGACAGTTCTTCGGTTGTTCTGGATACTTGCTGCACAATGGCCTGCACGGTATCATTACCGCGGTCAATGTCCTGCGCCATCCCATCAACACGGTTTCCTGCGGCACCGATGGATTGAATGATACTGCGTATGTTCCCAGTCATAAGACGGAAGGAGCGGTTTAAGTCATCCAGTTCATCCTTGCCTCGTGTCTCCGGAAGCTGCTGCGTAAGATCGCCGTTCGCAATTTGTCCTGCTGCTTCCTTTAAGGTGCGGATGCGTCTCGCCAATTTGCGTGAAGTGTACATATTGAACAACAGGACAGCGACAAGCAGGATGATGGCTCCGGCGAGAGCAATCTGCCAGGTCCGCTGAATGTCTTGTTCAAGATTTACTGTGTATTGGTCATATCGATCCCGGGTCACCTCATCCAGCATATAAATATCATTTTGTATGCCTTTGACCCGTGAGCTGAAACGTTTGGCGTCCGAACTGTTCATGGCTGTGATGGCTTCGGTGGCGCCCGTGTCCAGAGCCGTTAATTTGGTTTGGATCGATTGAATCAGGCGAAGCTGTTCATCCGTTTCCAGCAAGCCTTCTGTGAGCTGCTTTACCATGGTTTTACCTTCATTCAGCAAGCGTGCTACATTATCCTGATTGCCAGCTGTCATGGAGAACGAGTACACATCGAGCGCCTGCTCGGTCTGTATCTGGTTAGCGTTCAGTTCCGTGACCTTCAGCATGGCAGGCACCAGATTTTGATTTTTGGCATTCATGTTTAGCAATTGAATAATGATATAGGCTACAAGCAAAAGGCATAACAGCAACGATACTATAGCATTCAATATCAGCTTTCCCTGCAATTTCATAAGCGTGCCTCCATATTAGCAATTGGTTTATTGATCTAGGGTAATTTTGGTTTTGCCGGAAGCGATCTGGGCTTTCAAATCTTCGAATGTTTGCTCTTGTTCGTCCGTGAGTGTGATGTTATGTAGGGCGGTTAAACCTACGCCGTTTTCTGCCAGACCATAGAACATTTCTTTTTCGGGAAATGAATGTTGGTTCTGAATGAACGTATTAATGGCGTTATGAAGAGAGACATCTACATTTTTGAGCATGGAAGTGAGTATTGCTTTTTCTGCTAAAAAGAACTGATCCTGGTCCACGCCAATAGCGTATTTACCCAATCGCTGAATCTCCGAAATTGAGCCTATGCCTGTCAGTCCGGCAGCAACGTAAATGACATCAACACGCTGTTCCTGAATCATCTGCGCCGCGAGCTTTCCTCCAAGATCAGGATTGCCGAAATCCCCGGCGTACACGACATGGACTGTGGCATCCGGATTGGCTGCCTTTACACCTTGCTCAAAACCTTGCTGGAAATCGTGAAGCACCGGAATATCCATTCCACCCAAGAAGCCTACATGGTCATCGGTTGTTGCAAAGCCAGCAATGATACCTGCAAGATAGCTGCCTTCTTCTGCTTTGAAGGACATGGAGGTCACATTGGGGAGATCGGAATGTCCGTCAATGATGAGAAAGTGCTGATCGGGATACTTCTGAGCAACCTTCTCCAGATCGGTTTTTATCGTGTCGCTTAGACCAATAATCAGATCAACTTTATCCTTCGCAAATTGCTCAAAAGCTGCCTCGGATGTCAAATCCTTTCCCGGTTCCTTGTAATCAAAAACAATACTGTTCTCGTTTCTTGCCTGTACCAACCCCTCAAAAGATGCGTCACTGAAAGAATGATCACCCAAGCCGACATCCGTAAGAACGATTCCGACTTTGGTTCGCTGATCTGCGGGGGACACCTTATCGGTTGCTGAACATGCTCCCAGCATCAGAACAACTAGAACCATCATCATGGTGATCCCGAATTTGATTTTCCATTGTGTTTTCATGTGCGTATGCCCTCTTTTCTATAAGATGGAGATGACGTGTGAGGTGAGCAATTCCTCTATATGTATATCGGACGGCAGCTGAGTCTCCATAATGGGTAAGGATGAAAATTTACGAAAAATCAATGAAAACTAAATGAAATTTCAATGAAACTCATAAATTATACATAGGGTTTACATTTGAAGAGGCATGAATTCTATACAGAACCTGGAATACGTCTTGATGGTCAACGGGAAAAAGAAAGATAAAAAAAGGCAAAGAAGAGACCGATTAGATCTCTTCTTTGCCTTTTTCCTGAAACCAAACGAATGATGAATGATTACATATCATGAATCAAAAAATTCATATATATGAACGGTTTTCCCTGTTCCCTTAGCATATGCAATACTCCTGAGCGTTGGGTTCCCGCTCTCATTCAGCTGCACTTGCAGCGCGTATTACCACGCTGCTACTGAGCCATCAGCTCGGCTTTCCGTGCCGCCGCACAATACGCCGTTGTCCGGGTTGCGCCAGATGATCTGGCCTCGTCCAAACATCGATGGATCGAGGGCGTTCTGTATATCATGACCTTTGCGAGCAAGTGCCTGTGCAATATGTTGAGGGAATCCAGGCTCAACCAGAATCGTTTTGCCTTTGGTCCACTGCCAGCGCGGAGAATCGAGCGCAGCCTGTGGATTGAGGTGGAAGTCCACCGTATTCATGACGACTTGCACATGACCCTGGGGCTGCATGAAACCGCCCATGACCCCGAATGGTCCGACCGCTTCATCGCCGCGTGTGAGGAAACCCGGAATGATCGTATGAAATGTTCGTTTGCCCGGCTCCAGTGCGTTGGCGTGATTGGGATCAAGCGAGAAATTATGCCCCCGGTTTTGCAGGGCAATGCCTGTGCCTGGCACAACCAGCCCGGAGCCGAAGCCCATATAATTGCTCTGAATGAAGGAAACCATATTGCCCTCACCATCTGCCGTTGCAAGATACACCGTCCCGCTAGCCCTTGGGTCGCCTGCTTCAGGCGGAAGTGCCATATCACCAATGAGCTTGCGCCGTTCGTCTGCATACGCTTCGGATAATAATTCCTGCACCGTTACGCCCATCTTGCGTTCCTCGGTAATGTATTTCTCCCCATCGGCAAATGCCAGCTTCATGGCTTCCAGCTGCCTGTGGTATGCCAGGACAGATTCCTTTTCTTCAAAATCAAAACCCTTCAGCAGATTGAGCGCTGCCAGAGCAATCAGACCCTGACCGTTCGGTGGGATCTCCCACACGTCAAATCCGCGATAGGAGACCGAGATCGGATCAACCCATTCAGGCTGGAATGTAGCCAGATCTTCTTTGGTCAGATAACCTCCGTGTTCTGCCATAAAAGAATGAATACGCTCCGCGAGTTCGCCTTCATAGAAGTCTCGCGCTCCACTCTCGCCAATCCGGCGCAGTGTAGACGCATGATCCGGCGAACGCCACATCTCGCCCACGGCCGGAACACGCCCGCCTGGGGCAAATGTCTCAAACCATGCACGCCCTGCTTCCGCATCGCCCTGGCGTGCGTAGATATCGGCTGCCCGTGCCCAATGGCGGGCCAGCCCCGGCGCAAGCGGGTAACCTTCTTCCGCGTAGCGGACAGCCGGTGCCAGCGCTTCCGCCAGCGTGAGCCGTCCGAATCGGCGGCTCAGCTCAGCCCATCCCGCCGGTGCACCAGGTACCGTCACCGGGATGACCCCCAGCTTCGGCATCTCCGAATGGCCTGCCGCTTTGAGCGCCTCAATCGATATACTCTGAGGCGCAGGCCCACTGGCATTCAGGCCATGCAGCTTGCCCTCGGTCCAGACGAGGGCAAAGGCATCGCCCCCAATGCCATTGGACGTTGGCTCCAGCACGGTGAGCGCAGCAGCGGTGGCGATAGCGGCATCGATGGCGTTGCCGCCCTTTTTTAACACATCCAGACCGGCTTGTGCAGCCAAAGGCTGTGAAGTGGCGACCATGCCTTGTTTGGCATAAACGGGCACACGGTAAGACGGAAACGGTTGGTAGAGTGGATCGTAGTTCATCAGGTTGTTCAGCTCCTTATCGCAAGATGTCAGGTTCCGGCTCGCCGGATCAATTATTCCTAACCCTTTTCGGAACAGATGACGTGATCTCCTGCTGCCAATGCGAAATCCAACCTGACATGGCCCGTGAATGGAGATGATACAGTTGTATTCATATCAGTGCCATTATATTTTTTTCAAAGATTTGAGATGTTCTCCAGATGACTAGGTCGTTACCATGTCGCCGCCATTGACATGAATGCACTCACCAGTGACATAGGAGGAGTCGCGGGAAGCGAGATAAACGTAGGCAGCCGCAAGTTCATAAGGTTGGCCTGCCCGGCCCATCGGCGTCTCGGTTCCAAATACCTGCACGTCTTCAGCGGAGAAGCTGGATGGAATGAGTGGTGTCCATATGGGTCCCGGAGCCACGCAATTCACCCGGATTCCTTCGGATGCGAGCGATTTGGCGAGTACCCGTGTCAGAGAGACCACAGCCCCTTTGGTGGAGGAGTAATCAATCAGCTGCACGTTACCTTTATAGGCCGTAATGGAAGCTGTATTAATAATGGAAGCACCCTTACACATATGAGGGAGAGCCGCCTGAATAAGAAAGAAATAGGCAAACACATTCGTCTGGAACGTATGGTACAGCTGTTCTTCCGTAATATCGACAATGCTCGGCTGTACATATTGCACGCCATGATTGTTAACAAGGACATCGATCTTTCCAAAGGTTTCCATGGACGTACGGATGACAGCCTCGCAGTTTTTCTTCAACCGCAGATCAATCTCGATTAGCAAACACCGTTGTCCCAGCTCTTCGATGCGTTCACGTGTCCTTTCGGCGTCGGTCCGTTCATATAAATAAGCGATGGTGATATCTGCACCTTCTTTGGCAAAAGCAATAGCTGCTGCTCTGCCGATTCCACTGTCACCACCGGTAATAATCGCAACCTTGCCTTTCAGCTTGCAGCTGCCAATATAAGCAGGATCTTCGCTGATCGGTTCAGGCACCATCAGGGTTTCCAGACCTGGCTGCTGGTCTTGATGCTGGGGTGGGAAAGCCAGCTTTTGCGGTTTGCACACCGTTTTCTCACCGTAAAAAGGATAGACAGGATTCATTCGATTTACATCCTCCTCGCACATTCATTCATATGCCTAAACTATGCATTCGCCCAGAATAAGGTGCGCCAGGAGGAAGAAGGGCATTTGTTTTTGGTGCAAAATATACCATAATAAGGATGTAGCTATTACAACAGTTCATTAAAATGTGGAGGTGTCAGGAGTCCAATGAATATTCAGGGGATTAATCATCTGTGCTTTTCCGTATCCAATCTGGAACGGTCCATTACCTTTTATGAGCAGGCTCTGGGTGCCCGTATTCAGGTGAAAGGCCGGAAGCTGGCATATTTCGAACTTGCCGGACTATGGATCGCATTGAATCAGGAAGACGTCATTCGCAACTATACGGAACGAACGTATACACATATTGCATTTACCGTAAAAGAAGAGGAATTCGACGAGTCTGTGCAGCAGCTGCGAGCAGCCGGGGCTGACATTCTTCCCGGAAGACCACGTGATCCGAAGGATGCATTATCCATTTATTTTACCGATCCCGATGGTCATTTGTTCGAACTGCATACCGGAAATATGAAGCAAAGGCTGGACTATTACCGGGAAGACAAACCTCATATGACCTTTTATACGTAATCAATTGAGTTAAAATGGAAAAAATATGACATATCTATTGTGCAAACAATGGATGTACATATAATATGGATAAATATACCTTTAATTTACCGCCGTTTGATACTTAGTTCATACTCAAGGAGGTTTGTTATGATTCAGTTTCCCAAACCGGATGTAGAACAGTATTTCCAGACGTATCGGATTTCCCATTTTGCCGTATCGGCTGACGAGAAACGTTTGTTTTTTGACAGCAATCTGAACGGCCAGCCCAATATCTGGGCGATGGATCTGCCGGGTGGCTACCCGTATCCTTTGACGTATTTGAATCAGAGCAGCCAGTTTATCAAACCAGACCCAGAAGGACGTCATATTCTCACGGCGTTTGATCGGGACGGGGATGAGAATTACCATCTGTATGCACTTCAACCGGAAGGTGGGGTCCCATTTCCTGTTGTTCCGGCAGAGCCCAATGATCGTTGTTATTTCTCCCATCTGTCCGAGGATGGACAGCGTCTTTATTATATGACAAGTAAGGATAACCCGAACTATCTCAATTCACGCCGGATTAACCTGGAAACGGGAGAGGATGAGCTCTTGCATCAAGGGGAAGAGGTCACTAGCAATCTGATTGCTGTGAGTTCGGATGAACAAGCCTATGTGATCTTGAATGTATACTCCAATACATACCAGACAGCATACGTGTACCGGAACGGTGAGTCAGAATCCATTATTCCGGTCACCGAGCGGCAGAGCCAGGTTTCGTATGTCCTATTTACAGACAATAATCGGCTTTTGATGATTACAAATGATAACGAACCGTACTCCTATGTAGCTGAATACCGGCTGGACACTCATGAATTTCGTCCTCTGTGCAAAGTGGAGGGAGAAGACGTGGAGATCATCCGCTGGCACAAGGATTCAGAGACGTTATACTTCTGGACGTTTACAGGTCCCGAGAATCGGATGTACACGCTGGACAAAGGTTCAGATCAGCCTCGGCGTGTGGACATGCCACTGGATACCGTAGAACATGTGACGGTTACCAAGACTGGCAATGTGTATATTTTGGGGCGTGGAGCCATCCAGCCGCATAATATCTATCGGTTGATGGAAGGTAGTGAGTCCTGGGAACCGTTGACTGCCAATCGGGTCACGGGGCTTAATCCGAGTGATCTCGTCTACCCGGAAGTCATTCGATATAACTCCTATGATGGACTGGAGATCGAAGCGCTTTTTTTCAAAGCGAAGCCAGAACAAGCTAATGGTTACACGGTATTTTGGCCGCATGGCGGGCCACAGGCATCGGAAGCGAAATTCTTCCGTCCAATGTTCCAGTTGATGCTGGCTCAGGGGTATCATATTTTTGCTCCAAACTTCCGGGGAAGCACTGGATATGGCGCCGAATTTGTGAAAATGGTTGAGAGAGATTGGGGCGAGGGCCCAAGGCTGGACTGTGTTGCCGGTATAAACTGGCTGTTTGACGAGGGTATCTCATCACCGGAGCGCCTGTTCGTGGTGGGGGGCAGTTACGGCGGGTATATGACCTTGCTGCTGGCAGGACGTCACCCGGAATTATTCCGCGCTGCGGTTGATATTTTTGGACCAAGCAACCTGTTTACCTTCCTGGAATCTGTTCCGGAAGACTGGAAACCGATGATGGACAACTGGCTGGGTGATCCGGTCCGTGACCGCGAACGTTTAACGAAGGATTCACCGATTACGTATCTCGACCAGATGGTGAACCCGATGCTGGTCATTCAAGGTGCCAACGATCCAAGGGTCGTGAAGGCGGAATCAGATCAGATCGTGGCCGCGTTGCAGGGTAAAGGAGTAGACGTGGAATACATCGTTCTGGATGATGAAGGCCATGGCTTCTCCAGAAAAACGAATGAGATTCTCGTTTATCGGCGGATGCTGGAGTTTTTGCAGAAACATCAGGAAGTGCCGGTTGCACAATCGTAATTCATAGGATCGTATTACCAATTTAAAGATAGTGATGGTTTGAGAAAACCGCCAGGAGTGAGTGCATCTCATCCTTCTGGCGGTTTTTTGGTGTGCTAATCCAGCAAAGCAATAACCGAATCCATGTACTGCTCCGCCCAATGTGCAAAAGGCATATCCGCTGCCCAGGTCACTCGCCCTGTTGCTTTGCATTCACCCCATAACAAAATACGCTGATAGAGCAGATGCACCCTAAGACGTGTGGCAAAGTGCTGGTATCGCTCCGTATCCGCTGCGCATACAACCTCCCGGTAACCGTGAAGGAATCGTCTTGCTAGCTCGGGTTGGCCTTCGCGTACATACATGGCTGTCATTTTTGTTAGGTCAGCTGTACCGTCACCAAAATAGGCCGTTGTAAAATCAAACAGACCACTAATCTCCCAGTCCGAAGCAAGGCTATCATCATTCCTCTGAATCACAAAGTTCTCAACCTTAAAATCACCCATCACAAATCCAGGAACAGGCATGGATTGAAATGCAGATTCAGCGTTCTTTAACTGCTCGTCCACCCACTGTATATCTTCGTCTGTTATCACGGAGTACTTTGCTGCATCCTGCAGCCAGTGATGAATTGTCCCGTACAGCCAGTCTAGATATTTGCCCGCAAAGGGAACGATCTGTTTTGCTACAGGATCATACTCTCCCGCGTCCGGGACCTTCCAACGGTGCAGTTCTGCTAAGGAATGGGCAAGCATCGTAGCGATCTTCTCCTGATCCTCCTGTGAAAGTGAAGCCTGTAATGACGGATCATGCAGGTGCATTCCAGGTAATCGGGGCATGATGGCATAGCTCCACCCCAATATGTCGGTATCTTCATGCAATAAATATGGATCAGGTACAGGAATGTTGGTGTGAGTTCTCAGCTGTTCTACGAAAAACTGCTCTTCCTGAAGTTGTCCCGCATATAATGGGTTGCCTTTCAGAATATATTCTCCCTCTGAAGAGCGAATAAGAAGTGTCTGACCCATCACACCCTCATCGGTTCGCTTATAATCCATAAGAGTTCCCAGATTGAAATCATGAAGCGCCTTTTGCAAGGATGCTTGCTCAATCTCACCAAGTTTATTGGAGCCAAAATAAATACGGGTTGTCATAAGCCCCTCCTGCGATCTCAGTCTTCATCCTCTTCGTCAGACAGATCAAACGTATCGGCATCAACCAATCCGCGAATAAAAGTTTCAAAATTAGGCGCCAGATATGTAATCTCATAATCGTCTTCCTGATCCACATGAACCACAGCAGGTTCGCCTTCAGGGCCGCAGAATCGATAATCCAGCATCACCACATCGTGTCCGGCAGATGGACAATCACAGATCACAACACCGAGATCAGGGTATCCCCAATCTTCAATCATGAAACGACTTCCAAATTCTCCGCCGAGTGTATTGGACTTGTCCCGTGCAATGCCCATAATCCCCGTAATGGCGATATGGTCTTCGGCCCATGAAGTGGCTTCTTTGGTTGGGAAAACGGTGTGTGAAGGGATTCCGCCATTCTGAGTGTTCATTAACTGAATATAGGAGGCAGGTAATTTGTAGCCTAGCTCCTGTTCAATGGTTTGGATCAACTCTTCGTCAAAAGGTGGAGATACATAACTTTCTAATGCATATTCACTCTGTTCCCAGAATGAAGCCGGATCGTAGGACCCGGAAGCAGCTCTAAGGTTGTTCAGCCTGCCACTGTGCTCCAATTCCAACAATTTCTCTTGATGGCGCTGTCGGTCCTGTTGCATTTTTTCAGCTTTGGGCCGTGTCCATTCGAGAAATTCGATATTCGATTCGTCATGGGGCAAGAGCTCGTTTGCCATTTCAAAAGCTTTGAGTGCCTGCTCATACATTGCCATATGATAATAAGCGTAACCCAACCGGTACTGCCAGAGAGGGTCACTTGCTCCCTGTTGATGGACGGATAGTAACTGTTGGACAGCCTCACAGTAACGTCCTTCATTGTTATACGCTCTGGAAAGTTGTCCAATTAACTCATAATCCCGCTCCGATTCAGGGATTTGTTGAATACGTTCAATAATGGGACGGAACTGGTCCTGTTCATGCCACTTGTTTAGTTGTTCCAGCAGTTCTCTTTCCATCACTATGCCTCATTTCAATAGGGGAATGTGAACCTTTTTCCATTATATCTTACAAACTCTCAGGATGGATGGGTACAGTATCCTATTCAGATGTATAGAAAAAACACTCCCACAAGCAGAAAGTCATCAAGACATTTCAACAAGAAGAGTGTTTTGTTTTAGGTTGCGGTCACTGGATCAATATCAACTTACAGATCGTCAAATCCGTTATCGTCGCCGACTTTGCCGTAGTTACGGGATTTGGCTTCGAAGAAGTCTGTTTTGGTTGCATTCAGCGCTTCGTCGGAGAAAGGCTTGATCCAAGGCATGCAGTTTACATCCACGCCTTCGTATGCTTTTTCCATACCCATCAGACGCAAACGTTTGTTGGCGATGTACTTGATGTAGTCTTCCAACTCGTTCAGGTCAATCCCGCGTACGTTGCTGAGAGTGTAGTGTGCCCAGTTGGTTTCGAGTTCAACGGCACGGTTGATCGTTTTGTACACATAGTCCATGTTCTCTGGTGTGTTCAGTTCAGGGAAGTCTACCAGCAACTGTTTGTACACTTCAGCGAAGAAATAGCAGTGTTGGTTCTCGTCGCGCTGAATATAAGAGATCATTTGGCTGGTTGCCATCATTTTCTGGTCACGGGCCAGATTGTAGAAGAAGGCAAATGTACTATAGAAGAAGATTCCTTCAAGTACCAGATCGGCTACCATGGCCTGGAAGAACGTCTGTGGAGACGGATTATCCCGGAAGGTTTGGTAGATGTCTGCGATGAACCGGTTACGGTCAAGCAGCACCGGATCATGTTTCCAGTATTCAAAGATTTCCTTTTGCTCCCGATCGGATACGATGGAGGACAGGACGTAAGAGTATGATTGGTTGTGTACAACTTCCTGTTGTCCGATGATTGCCGAGATCGCTTCCAGTGAAGAATCCGTGAAATAACGTTTCACGTCACCTACAAACATCGTTTGCATGGAGTCCAATACAGCGAGCAGGGAAATGTTGACTTTGAATGTACGCTGTTCTTCCGGATCCAATTGGGCAAATTGGGAAGCATCCTTGGACATTGGAATTTCATCCGCGATCCAGTGGTTGAGCAGCAGTACTTTGTACAGTTTGTACATATGAGGCATACGAATATCGTTCCAGTTCAGAATGCCGGAGCATTCACCTTCAATGATACGGGTAGACTGGTTAGGCGCTTCGGTATTGAAAATTTTCTGCAATTGCATAATCCGTTCACTCCTTGAATGAATTTACACTGTAATATTATTTCATCTTATATATTAGGGGCTGTAATGTGGCATCTATATCAACATCTCATGATGTTGTGATCGTGTTTTGGGCAAAAAAGTACCAGGGCAACGCCATTTTGCATTCAAAACAGGATGCCCTGGTAGTCATCGTAAATCTAGTGAGCTTTCAGCATCACGATAAAACTTAGCTTGCGCAAGAATCGCATTCTTCAATAGTCAATGCCCGACTGCGGACATAATAAGTTGATTTAATGCCGGCTCTCCAGGCGTGCAGATGCAGTTCCAGGAACTCCGTTGCTTTGATATCTGGACGAACATACAAGTTGAAGCTTTGTCCCTGATCGACGTGGCGTTGACGGGCAGCGGCCATATTGATGGAAGCATGTTGGTCCACCATGAACGCTGTTTTGTAATACCAGATCGTTTTTTCAGACAGGTCAGGTGCCGGGTTGGCAATCTTGTATGTCGTTTTCTCTTCATAGGACAACAGTTCGTAAAGCGGATCAATGCTGGCTGTTGAACCTGCAATGATGGACGTTGAACCATTTGGTGCAATAGCGAACAACCAAGCGTTACGTACACCGTTTTGCTGTACTTGGGCTTGCAGCTCTTTCCATTGTTCAGTTGTAACGAATTCGCCTACGCGTTCACCTGTAGTGTAATCCCGTTGGTCGAAGTACTTGCCTGTCTGCCAATCGGAACCTTGGAATTTCGGATAATGTCCTTTTTCCTTGGACAGTTCCATGCTGGCTTTCACGAGCAGATAGTTAATTTTTTCATACAGATTATCGTTATATGTGACTGCTTCTTCCGATTCCCAACGAATACCTTCAAGAGCAAGCAGGTGATGAAGTCCGAATGTTCCCAGACCAACCGCACGGTATTGACTGTTGGTGTATTGGGCTTGCAGCACTTCAATGTTGTTGATGTCGATAACGTTGTCCAGCATACGAACCTGAATTGGTACGAGACGCTCCAATACATCATGAGGCACAGCACGTGCCAAGTGAATGGAGTTCAGGTTGCAGACTACGAAATCGCCCGGCACTTTGGAAATCACGATGCGGGTTTGTCCATCTTTGGTTACGAGTTCTTCCTTTTCAACTACAGTTGCAGATTGGTTCTGCATGATTTCGGTACAAAGGTTGGAAGAGTACACCATGCCGTGTGCACTGTTCGGGTTCGAACGGTTAACGGTATCCCGGTAGAACATGTAAGGCGTACCGGTTTCCAGTTGGGATTTCATGACACGTTTCATGATGTCAATCGCCTGAACCGTAATCCGGGACAACAGCGGGTGGTTCACTGCTTCCTCATATTTCTCACGGAACGCACCTTCGCCTACGGACTCATCGTAGAAATCTTCCAGTCCAAGTGGACGACCGTTCTCATCTTTCCAGCCCATCACTTTTTTCGTTTCATGCGGGCAGAACAGGCTCCATTCGCCGCGGCTCGCTACTCGCTCCATGAACAGGTCAGGCAGGCAGATGCCGTGGAATACGTCATGCGCACGCATCCGCTCATCACCATTGTTCAGCTTCAGGTCGAGGAAGGCCAGGATGTCTTTGTGGAAAACGTCCAGATAAACGGCAATCGCACCTTTACGTGTTCCGAGCTGGTCTACGCTGACCGCAGTGTTATTCAGTTGGCGAATCCAAGGGATTACGCCAGAACTTGTGTTTTTGTGACCCCGGATGTCCGAACCGCGAGCTCTGACTTTACCGAGGTAAACGCCGATGCCGCCGCCCATTTTGCTGAGACGTGCTACATCTGTGTTGGAGTCAAAGATACCCTCAAGGGAATCATCCACGGTATCAATGAAACAGCTGGAGAGTTGTCCAGCCACTTTTTTACCCGCATTGGACATTGTAGGTGTAGCTGCTGTCATGTACATGTTGCTCATTGCCCAGTAAGCTTCCTTAACGAGATCCATACGTCTCTCAGCAGGCTCCTGATGCATCAGGTACATCGCGATAACCATGTAACGCTCTTGAGGCAATTCCATGACTTTTCCGTCAAAGTCGTGAGCGAGGTAACGTTCTGCTAGTGTGAGCAAACCGATGTAGTCGAACAACAGATCGTTTCGGTAATCGATGCATTCAGCAAGTTCGTCGATCTGCTCCTTGGTGTAACATTCCAGCAGTTCTTCGCGGTAGATACCTTTCTTCACAAGATCCACTAGAAGGGGGTGGAAAGCACCGTAAGGCTCTTCCGGGTAAGATTTGTATCTGCGGTTGGTTGCCGCTTTCTTGTAAAGGGAAGTAAGCAGGGAGCGTGCCGCTGCGAATTTCCAGTTAGGCTCTTCCTTCGTTACCAATTCCAGAGCGCTCATCATAAAAGCGTTGCTGATCTCGTCTCCGGTAACTTCGTCACGACGGAGCTTGCTGTTTACCCCGCGTACCAGACGTTCCTTGTCGAGCATGTCCAGTCCTTCCAGAATACGATCTGCATATACCGAGATGCGCATATCATCAAAGGCAAGCTGGCGGTTGTTCGGCTTGGTCACAACTTGTGGCATGAATATTCCTCGCTTTCGCATGTTTAAGAGATAAATTGGAGAAATTCTTTATATAAAGAATTGAGTGTCTTCTTACGGTGAGATAAAGATATAAGCTGCATATTATGGACTGAACGGCGGTAGTAGCGAGTCTTGCCTCATATTGCACATAGGAGCAGCACGCAGAACATGGTCACATAAAAAGCATTCCCCTTGCCTCGCGGCTGAAAATGCCCATGGATGCCCTGAGTTCCTTGCTGTCTTTAAAGATTCAAAAAAAGACAGAAAAGGGTGCTTATGTAATCTTTTGTCTATAGCAGACACGCCTGTAATTAGAGGATACCGGTGCAGTCCAAATAGCCCCGTTAACCTCCGAGTCAAGTCTGTTTCGAGAAAGCGATTTACACCTACAGGGACGTGCCTTTGGAGGTGATTTCATCCTGTTTTTCGCGAGATTTCAGAAGATGACTAATAGAAGTGGGGTAATTCAATTTCACTACATTTTGTTGCTGTTCTCTTACTGTAACCCAACATATAGTGTTTGTAAACAGGGTCAACACAGTAAAACGTAATTCCGAGTATACCATTTAAGCCAGGATTCCGCAAAGGAAAAGGACTGGAAGATTTGAAGATTTATCAAAAAAAATTTTTGTTCAAATCAGATGACGTTATCACGTCAGTTTGAATTGTGGCTCCTTCAACTGGTAGAATAAAAACAGGCAAAAATCGACTAAAAATGAGCGGCACCGGTATCTTGCGGGGCCCAAGGGAGGCCGAGCGAAATGGCAATAGCAGAAGTGACCGTAATTCCAATTGGCACCGGGACGACCAGCTTGAGCAGTTATGTGGCAGACATGCAGAAAGTGTTGGAAAACCAGCGGGGAGTTACATATCAGTTGACCTCCATGAGTACCATTATCGAAGGCCCGCTCAATGAAGTATTTACAGCAATTGCGGCCTTGCACGAAGCTCCGTTTCTGTCCGGGGCCCAGCGTGTCTCCACTTCTGTCAAGATTGACGATCGTCGTGACAAACCCGACGCTTCCAGTGTGCAGAAGTTGCAATCTGTTCAGGAGAAACTGGCATCCCGTCAGGCGCGTCCGAACTGACGGAAGTCTTTATCAGTAATTTAAAAAGGTGTTTTCTTATGTATTTCGCTGCAATCCTTTGTCTAGGAATTGCAGCTTTTTTTGTTATAGTATTGATGGATGATACTGGTGTCACAATTTTAGAAAGTAAATACTATTTTATTTATTAAATATAAACTCATAAAAGCTTCGCAGGATTACTCCATACGAAGCTGTATGATATTCAGGATACTATAAGATCAAACCGGCTTTTTTAAGATCAGCTCTGTTTAACACCAAGGATCCTTGCAGTTTCTTTATACGAACCGTATTTCCGGATGGAGCGGTTACAACTTTCTCCTCATCCTCTTTAAGGCCGTTAGCGTTGACGCTGAGGATTGTTTTTAAATTTTTTGAAATGTTATATACATCTGATGAATCTCCCTTTAGATTAACCTGGTATCCATTTGATGCAGACAAATCAATCAGAGTAATCCAATCTGCCTGAGATTGGCTTTTTGCGGAAAACTCAATAGATCGAGTTGAACTTGCATAATTCACTTCATAACCGAGGATTTTAGCGGCTTCGCGTAGTTGGAGATATGTATTACCTTTATAAAGCAATTGATCGGATGTTACTGATTTAGACTGGCCATTTACGATAACTTTAAAGTTCGCAAGAGTGGCTTGTACCTTTTTGGAAGTGGCCGCAACAGCCATGGACGAGGACCCGATCAACATTCCGACGGATAAAGCAACAATAACCTTTTTCATTTTCACCTTTATCATCAACTCCTATGTAAATGTGTTATACCTGAGAATAATACCCTAATTAGGTAGGATTGACACGGGTGAAAACTATTATTTTTTTGCTTCTTACGAATCAAATTTTTTCGCCTAACCATAAGTAGTACCATTATCGAAGGCCTGCTCAATGAAGTATTTACAGCAATTGCGGCCTTGCACGAAGCTCCGTTTCTGTCCGGGGCCCAGCGTGTCTCCACTTCTGTCAAGATTGACGATCGTCGTGACAAACCCGACGCTTCCAGTGTGCAGAAGTTGCAATCTGTTCAGGAGAAACTGGCATCCCGTCAGACACGGCCCAATTAGCAGCAGTTAGCAGAGAATAGAAAATAGTTTTATATATTACTGTAAGTCCTGTATCTGGGACTTGCAGTTTTTCGCATTTCATTGGCTCAATAAGGGCGGATTTTTGTAGGACATACGTGAATTTTGCCGTGGCATTTATCTGGGGGTTACATATTTTACATTAAACTGACAACCTTTGTCGGCAGATGTATAGAGGAATGGAGGGATTACAATGCCTTACACTACAGGTCTCCTCTTTAACTCTCCCAATGGGAGTGATCGAGCTACTCAATTAATTGTCACCTGTTTGAATGATTCTCTCAATATTCCAGCCAATATCGAGCTTCAGGTCTTTCGCTGGGATACTTCCCAGACAACCCGAATCCCCATTGGTCATGATCTGTTCCAATTGACTCCCCAGGCATCTAGAACGTTGTTATATACGCTAAACACAGCAGATTATTTTGAGGTTCAGAGCGATTATTTCAGTGCAACAAGCACGGTTATTCAAGTATTCAGTTTGGACTCCTCCGGAAATATCCTGCAGCGTGTGTTGCAATCGGAGATGGTATGGGTAGACCGATTCACAAATATTCCATAATCAAATATAACGGAGGTGAATGAGATGCCGGTTGTAAATATTACAGGAGCATTAGGTGGGAACCAGTTTGAACCGTCGATTGCAGTAAATGAATTGTTACCCAATATAATGTGTGTTGTGGCAGTAGATACAAGTACTGGGCCAACACTTACTGGATTATATCGCTCCATAGACGGGGGGCAAACCTGGTCAACGACTACCTTGTCACAACCTGCGGGTTACGCTGGAGCTGAAGCCCCCACGATTGATTACACATTCCCCAGTACGTTTATTGTAACGGTTCATGTTTTTAATGGGGATAATGACGGGACCATTATTAGCTATACTTCAATGGATGACGGTCTCACATGGGCTCCCCCGGTGTTTGTAAACAGAGGATATGGTCTCATCGTTCACAATGATGAACCGTATATAGCGTGTGATCGAACACCCGGTAGCCCTTATCGCGGCAATGCTTATGTTGGATACACACCACTGGCAACAGCGGCATCATCGATCTTTTTGCAAAGGTCTCTGGATCAGGCTGCGACCTGGCAAACGCCAAGCCGCATTTCCAGTCCTAGAGGGTTTCATGATCGTGCGGCAATCGCTATTGGATTTACGGGTGAGGTCTATGCCGGGTATATTACCACAGGTCCGGACAGCCCTTATGCCTTGTTAAGGATATCTTACGACGGAGGTGCGACATTTCAGCCTCCAGTAAATAATCAGTCGACCCTAATTTCTTCGGTGGTACCTGCACCTTCTCCCTTGCCTGTACCCAATTATGCGTTCCGTGTTCAAACGAATCTGAGTCTGGGTGCAGATATTTCCAACAGTATCTATAGTGGGACAGTCTATGCAGTCTGGAATGACGCCCGAAATGGATATACGGATGTACTCATGTGTCAATCGCCAGATGGTTTGCTTTGGAGCGAACCCGTAAGTATAACGGGAGCACCTGTAGGATCACAGAATTTCTTTCCTTCGATTTCCGTATCACCATTTACGGGAGTAATCCGAGTCATCTATTATTCCAACCAGATAAATGGATTTTTGTTAGATGTATATGTAGCTGAGTCCTCTAATGGGGGATCGACATTTACGAACAGGAGACTCACAACGACATCCTTCAATCCGAATGGGAACTCCCCCGTACCAACAGTGCTCATTGGTGACTACATTACAGCCTATACACAGTCGCCTGATAACCTGGCCGCCGTTTGGATGGCGACAACACAGCCAACAGGGAAACTGGATGTGTATTTCGGTTCATAGCCATACCTCAATTGTAACCTGGCCCATTTTTAACGTGAGCCCGGTCTCCCGAGTGACTTTTGCATATAGTGAACTGTACCTCAAATAAAAGGAGGGTTTTGCATGAGTGGAGTTGTAGGTGGATACGGCGGCGCATGGACATCGACTGGTGCCATTTTGGTTCTCTTCATTTTGTTGGTTATCATTTCCAAAGCGTTCCTCATCTAATAGACCCTTAACACCTAAACCATTGGCAAAGGAGGAATCTCCATGAGCGAAGTACTTGGAGGCGCAGGATACGGCGGCTGGACATCAACTGGTGCCATCTTGGTTCTGTTCATTCTTCTCGTTATCATCACTAAATCTTTCTGGGTATAATATGTTGGACTCCGCCGGTTAACCGGTGGGGTTTTTTTTAGGTTGGGGACAAGCCCATATGAATAGTGAAAACGCCTATTTTGTCAAAGTAGGGCCATAGCCCGGTCCAGAGGTAGGCAAAATACATAGCTTAGGGGTGTAGGCAAATGTTAAGGAGGAATGAACAATGAGCGAAGTAAAACCGAATTCACCGAACGGACAGGGACACGTATACGGACATATGGGAGGGTATGAGCATATGCAAGGATACCAATACACAGGTCATGAAATGCATGGGTACGGATATGGTTGTACAATGCCAACGGGGTATGGCTACGGATACGCACATCATGCCAATCATGCTCCAATGCTGCATGGTTATCATCAAGGTTGTGGAACATCTTATGGACACGGTGGGGGAAGCAGCTGGGGATCCATGGGTACGATTCTCGTACTGTTCATCCTGCTGGTTATTATCTCCAAAACGATGTTTATCTAAATCGTGCAACAGCAACTGTATAAAGGAGTTGATTCATACAACTCCGATGAAAGGCGCCGAGATTGTATCGGCGCCTTTTAGCTGTCTGTCCATTTGTTTATTAAAAGTGGACATGGAAAAACACCCGGAACCCAATTCCGGGTGCTTTGTGTATGTTTTCAATCTTCTCAAGAATAAGTGATATCCAAAACAACAAAAGCCCTACCTCTCTTTTGTCCTTGCGGCTCCGATGACCGCGCCAGTGTGAATGGGAACATCTTGTGAAACTCTGTACTACCGGGTTATTGTGATTCAGGTTCTTCAATCTTCATAGGTTAATGTGCATGTTCGCTGCGGTCGCAGCATGAAGAAAATATTCCGGGGTTTAAAGAAGACAGAAAATCATATGAGGTTGTTTAAATACCAACTCTTAGAGTATACCACAGGCTGTAATTTTTTGCAATAAAAAGGAAGGTTGAAGCTTTTTTTGAAAACAATTGCGAAAACATTTCAGATTTTTTCTTCAATAAGGTAATCCTCTTCAAATGATTCTGCGTAGGTTATAATAAGAGGGATGACACGGAAAGGGGCCCTCGCATGACTGAACCAATAGAGGACAGCAGGTTAATGCGGCAGATTGCAGAGCGAGATGCTTCCGCACTGGAGCTTTTATATGACCGCTACGAGCGGGCGGTGTATTCTTTTGCTTATCGGATCGTTGGTGATCCAATGACAGCAGAAGAGACTGTCCAGGAATTATTCCTGCGGGTCTGGAACAATGCTGAACGATATGAGGCCTCACAGGGGAAGCTGACCACGTGGATGTTCGCCATTACGCGCAACATTGCAGTGGACATGCTGAGGCGAAAATCCAAAAGCGCAGCTACGACCTCAGTGGAAAACGAAACACTGGCGGCATATGCCGATGAACATACAAATACAGAAGAAGAAATAGAGCGTAAATGGGAAGGTGTCCGAATTAAAGAGGCCTTGTCCCAGTTGAATGGTGACCAGCAACAGGTCATTGAATCGATCTATTATGCAGGCTTAACGCAACAGGAGGTATCCAGCAGATTCGGGATTCCGCTGGGTACGGTAAAGAGCCGTGTCAGGCTTGCGATGCGACAGCTTCAGAAGCTGCTCGCCGATGCTGAAATGCATCCGGACGCGGGAAGGGAGGGCATACATCCATGATAGAAAGACATGAGGAATGGTCTGATCTGGCACCGGTGTATGTGCTGGGAGGACTCGAAGCGGAGGAAGTGGCAGCATTTGAAGCGCATTTGGCCAATTGCGAGTCTTGTCGCCAGGAGGTGAGGGAATTGCAGGAAGTAACAGGCTTCCTGCCACTCGCGGCGGAACCTGTTGCACCGCCGCCTGGCATGCGAGCACGTGTGCTGAGCAACGTGCTCGGACACGCGCAGGAGAGCGCCGGAACGAAGCCGGCGGCTGCTCCTGCGCACCCTGAAGCACCCGTGGTGCTTCAGGGTGACCTTGCGCCGCAGCATGGAGCGGCGCAGCCCGGGCAAGGCTTGCCGCCGGAGACGGCGGTGCCTGCAGCCCGGGCAGAAGAGGCTGCACAGGCACAGCCGTGGCAGCCTCAAGGGCGCGCGCGTGCGCGCAGCAGCCGCGCCTGGCGCATAGCGAGCGCAGCCCTCGCGGCAGCGGCGCTCGTGCTCGGCATCTACGCCGGGCAGCTGCAAGGCCAGGTCGATTCGCTGAAGCAGCAAGCTGCGGGCTCATCGACGGTGCAAGAGCAGCTTGCTCAGGCGCAGGCACAGAATGCTCAGCTGCAAGAGCAGCTTGCTTCATCCCTGCAGCCTGCACAGGGAATGCAGACAGGCGAAGCCGTCAAGCTCAGTCCTGCGACACAGGACATTGTTGCCCAAGGTCTGGCTACCATCGTTATTGACAGCAAGGGCACTCACCTGGTCGTACAGGCGGAGAACTTGCCTACTCTGGAAGGGAATGAGGCGTTCCAGGTTTGGCTGATCAAGGGCGATACACCTCAGAATGCGGGGACCTTCCTAAGTCATAATGGAACGGGAGCGGTATACTATACGTTAGACTCTGCCAACGACTACGATACGGTCGCGATCACACTTGAACCGGATGCGATGGGTGATGAGCCGCGTGGTACAATGATTCTGGCTGCCAAGATTAAAGGATAAGAAATGTCTTGCCATATCAGGCTGTTTCCTACGGGGAGCAGTCTTTTTTGTATGGTTGTACGCGTACATATAAGTTAAATGAGCGATTCATAGTTCATTCCAGGATGGAGGTTTCCCATCCGTGAAATGAATTAATTTTTTCAGTCCGAGTAACCGATAACAATAGGAGGCTGTACCCTTAATCTCCCTCTGTCATCATCAATGGGGAGAACTGGTTTACAGCTAGAGAGTGAGGGGTTAGGGTGGAAGTATACCGTTCATTTATCTTTCGTCTGATGCGAAATTATCTTATCGGTTCATTGGGAGCTGTTTTTGTGGTAGGTACAGTCGTTATGGTGTCTACCTTACAAATACCAAACATTCAATTTGTACGACTTATTATCATTGTGTTAATTTCACTATCGTTTATGCTTGTTGCTGAACTGATGACTCTATGGGCTCAACTTGGCCCCATCCGGCAGTTTTTTGCCGCCGAGCATCATGAGAAGGCAGAATTGACAAAGATATATGAAAGCATTCACCGATTTCCAGGGAAAACGATCTATCGCATTCTCGGTCCACATATGCTTGGATTTTCCTTGCCTGCTGCCGGATTGACGATATGGATGATTTCTACAGGGTGGCTGGAATTCCCATATGGATACGTCGCAGTTGCAGCTGCATGTGCCTTATTGATCGCTGTGATGCATGCCCTGATTGAATATTTTTTGACCGTTCGGACCGTTCGACCGTTGCTGCTGGAAGTTCGCCGCAGAGGCAAAGAACAGCATGGCATGGAGCCATCACTTGGAGGACGTGTTCTGGTGTCCATTCAGCGTAAATTTCAGCTGAGTACAGCGCTGATCGGTTTATTTCCATTATTTCTGTTCTTCCTGGCTACATCGATCCGTCTTCAGTATATGGATAGCGAGTTTGCGAAAGAGTATATTCTGTGGGCAGTTCTTATCGTTGTGTTAGGCGGGGGCTTCGCTCTTGTGGGAAGCTGGCTGCTGATTCGGGATGTTCGCGGACCGGTTGCGGAGCTGACTGAGGAGATGAACCGAATTCAAGAGGGAGACCTGGGCAGAAGAACGCCTGATTTGTACGCGGATGAATTTTCTGCGCTCATCTCTGGATTCAATATGATGATTAATCGGCTTGAGATGAGGCAGGAACGTAATCGGCAGTTGCTGCAAAGTTATTTTTCCACCCTGGCGGCCGCATTGGACGCACGGGACAAATATACGGCCGGTCATTCCATGCGAGTGGCGGAGTATTCCATTATGATTGGCAAGCTGAGTGGCATGAATGAAGAACAAGCCGATCTGTTATATAAATCAGCACTGCTGCATGATATTGGAAAAATCGGCATACCCGATGAGGTGTTGTTGAAAGATGGGAAACTCACCGATGAGGAATTCGCCATCATTCGCACACATCCCGTTCTTGGGGAGAGTATTTTGTTACAGATTGAACCGATTGATGCGATGGCAGACTTCCTGCCGGGTGTAAGGTCTCATCATGAAAGATATGATGGCAAAGGATATCCTGATGGCATAGCAGGCCAAGAGATTCCGCTGTTTGGACGTATCATTGCCGTGGCTGATGCCTTTGATGCCATGACGTCTGATCGTCCATATCGGAATGGGATGAGTCATGAGAAAGCGCTATCTATTTTGGAAGAAGGAAAAGGGACCCAGTGGGATCCCTATTTTGCAAGTTTGTTTATTGATGAGTGGAGACGGCAACAGCATCTCCAGAAAACGTCGGAGCGAGGGGTCAGCTGATCCCCTCTGTCCACTTCGATTCTTTTCTGCGACGACGGTGAAGCGAGAGCCCAGTGATAATCGTGAAAACGCATTCGCCGAGTACGACCGCACCCAGGGCGTCATAGATTACATGTTGTTTTATCATTAAGGTGGACAGTATAATCAGTGCTGCGCCGGCAGCAACTAACACCTTAACATGTTTGCAAATGCTCTGAACGGAGAGAACCGCACGCATAACCAGATAAGAATGAAGGGCATGAATACTTGGAAAACAATTATATGGACGGTCCTGGCCGTAGAGCCATCCAAGAAGAGATGCACCGAGACCTGTACCTGTTAACTCGGGACGTGGCACCATGGTCTGAAAATTAAAATAGATCAGGTAACAGATCCAGACACAGATGTTCATGGATAACAGGACGCGATAATAAGTGAGCCGATCTTTGGCACATAAATAAGCCAACACACCGAAGACAAACGGATACCAACCCAGATAGGGTATGGACATAGATGGTACATAAGGGATGATCCGGTCCAATGGGGAATTAAGAACAGAGAATCCGCGCTCCGGACTATTCAGAATATCATAGAACATCCCCATGACAGCCAAGGAAAGCATCAAGCTTAACGACAGCCAGTAGGATTTGCTTTTTAACACGTGCACAACACCGTTTCTCCTTTCATCCAGGTTCGCAAGGAACTGGATCACAGCAAATAAAATCGAACAACAATATATTCTACTACGTTCAGCGCACAAATTGAATCCTGATTTGTGTATTTTTGTGCATTTTTTTGACGACGAAGGAATGTCGAAGGTTGAATGGGCATGATATGATAGAGATGTATACGGACTATAGGTTTTCTGTCAATGAATACACGACAACAGGAGTGAGTGAATGCAATTTTCAAAAATGTTCGTATTAAATATGGGAATGCTCATAACCATCGCTTACCTTGCTAGTGTGTTCTATAAATACATCGTAATACGAGCTTCATCACGAGTAAAACAGATATGTTCGTTGTTTGTACTTATTTTTGCAGGCTGGATCAGCACGGTATTTGGATTTCAGCTTAATGATGAAGTTGTCTTTGATCTTCGTTTTGTTCCTTTAATTGTTGCCGTTTTGACGTATAGACAACCCTATAGCGTTATTATCGTGGGTGTTGGGATTGGGCTGACCCGGTTAACTTTCGGTATCAATGATGCTACGGTGGCTGCACTGATTAATATGTCGATTTTGGGCGTGGTGTGTGCAGGGTTGAATATATGGATGAGACGCAGTGACTATAGGTTAATTATTAAAGGTGTCATCGTCATATTGATTGTAAATGTGGTTAATAGTGTGAACATAGCTATCGTCGGCGTTATCCCGGCTACATATTTTTTCTCTCATATTATGCCGTATACCCTTCCTGTTGGTATTTTGCTTAGTCTTATTTTTGCATTTATTTTACGTGACTTCCAGAATGAACAAAATCGGATTTTGCTCATCCAGAGTACCAATCGTTTATTGTCTGTGCAAAAAGAAGAATTGCAGAAGGCTCAGATTGTGCTGGAGGATCGTGCCAAGCAGCTGATGATTGCTTCACAGTACAAATCGGAATTTCTGGCGAATATGTCGCATGAACTGCGAACACCCCTGAACAGTGTCATTAACTTTGCCCAGATGATCAGCGAGAACGGAGATACGATGGAACAGGAGGATATCGTACATTTTGCCACAATGATTGAGCATTCTGGTCAGGAGTTGCTAACGTTAATCAATGACATTCTCGATCTGTCCAAAGTGGAAGCGGGCAGACTGGATATCGTCTTGGAGGACATCAGTGTTGCACAACTTACGGAAGATGCCATGGCTCATTTCCAGCTGGTTGCCGAGAAAAAGGGAGTAGAGCTGAAGCTGGACAAGAAGCCAGGGCTGCCAGAGACCCTATGGTCTGATCCCCAACGAGTCCAACAGATTTTGCGTAATCTCATGTCCAATGCCATCAAGTTTACGCATCAGGGGAAGGTCACACTGACCGTGAGCACCAAACAAATGAAGAAGTCAGGCATTCTGAGCCAATGGATTGTTTTCTCGGTGCAAGATACGGGAATTGGCATTGCTGAAGACAAACATCAATCCATTTTTGAAGCATTTCAACAGGCTGACGGTTCTATTAGCCGCAAATTTGGAGGAACAGGACTCGGCCTGTCTATCAGTCGGGATTTGGCCAGATTGCTAGACGGATCGATTGAACTTGAAAGTGCTGAGGGCAAGGGAAGTACCTTCTATCTCTATCTCCCGTTGAACCGTGAAAAAATGAGTTGACAACCATCACGCTGTGAGTAGAATTTGGGGTGACAACTAGCATCGACCGGCACTTGAAACCCGGTCTAAGGAGTGTATCCCCATACAGAAGACGGTCAACGTTAACCCTCCTCCGTTTGCAGGCAAACCACGGCGCAAGGGTTCGACACAACGCACGAATTTATCCATTGCAACATGGGAGGGTGTACCGGCAATTATTTTGCAGACGTTGCTGGGAGGCCCATTTTTAACCGGATTTCTGCTGTACCTTGGGGCCGGGTCAAGACATATTGGCTTTGTGCTCGCCATTACGACGTTTGTCAATATCGCCCAGATTGGAGCGGCTTACTGGATGCAGCGCATTCGCAGCCGCAAACGCATGCTTGTATTGTTTGTGGGGATACATCGCATCCTGTGGAGTTCGACGGGACTGATACCGTTCCTGTTTCCCAAGGAGTGGTGGGTAGGCATTTATATTGGTGTGTATACGGTTGCATTCATAGCCAATACCATTGGTGGTATGATCTGGACCTCGTTGATTGGAGATATCGTTCCTGCCAAGGTGAGAGGGCGATATTTCGGGATTCGAAATACGATTCTGAACGCACTTGGAAGCGTATGCTTATTTGCGGGAGGCATCGTTTTGGACCGTTTTCCGGGGGAGATGGGTTTCTTAATCCTGTTCATACCTGTATGGATCTGTGCCATAGCCAATACGGTTATTTATTGCTTTTATCCGGATGTGCCGTTTGAACGTTCAACTGAAAAGGTTTTTTGGGGAATGTTCAAGAAGCCGTTTCAGGATCCTTCCTTTCTGAGAGCCGCACTGTTCCTCGCGGCCTGGTTACTGATCCAGACGTTGATCGTTCCGCTATTTTCCTACGTGATGCTTGACCTGCTTAACATTAATTATCAGACAGTATCCATAATTACCGTGGTGCAGACGCTTGTTATGATGGCCGGATTCTATATCTGGGGCAATCTGAACGCGAGATTCAGCAACAAAACCTTATTATTTTGGACATTACCGATCATCGCACTCTCCTGTCTGTCATGGGGATTGATGTCGTTTATGCCTGTTTTGATAGCGCTTTTTTTATCCCATATTTTTCTCGGTATTGGTGTGGGTGGATTCAACCAGCTTGCTTTCAACTTCACCATCGGAGATACACCAAAAAGCGAAAGACCGATGTTTGTCGCCGTGTATTCGGCTATGACCGGGGTGACCTCGTTTCTAGGGCCGCTGATCGGTGGCTGGTTGTATGAGAGAATGGAAACCTGGCCGGAAGCGATGAATTGGGTTTCCGCCTATGGCTTCCAAGTGGGTGTTGGTGCAGCGATGCTGGTTCTTACATTTACCCTTGGACGTCGTGTACTTCTGAAATAGAGATATGTGGAGGGATGTACTTGGAGAATCACGAACGGCAAGCCCTTGTGATTGGAGCTACTGGGCTTGTTGGTGGACTGCTAGTAAGGAGCTTGCTTCAGAATCCGGCTTATGGCCGGATTCGTGTATTGGTTAGACGACCGCTCGAATTGGAACATGCAAAGCTGGAGCAGCATGTCGTGGACTGGGAACAACTTGAAGAGCAAAAAGATCTATTTCGCGATGTTGATGACTTATACTGTTGCTTGGGTACAACGATTAAAAAAGCCGGCAGTCAGGAAAATTTCCGCCAAGTGGATTTTCACTACCCCGTAAAAGCCGCCAATCTTGCCAAAGAGCATGGTGTATCCCAGATGCTCGTCATTTCTTCCATGGGAGCCGATGCCGGGTCACGTGTATTTTATAGTCGGACCAAGGGAGAGATGGAAGAAGCATTATCGGCTATCGGTTTCCGTTCACTGCATATATTCCGTCCGTCGTTAATCCTTGGAGATCGCAAAGAAAAACGGTTGGGTGAGCAATTGGCAGCTCATGCCATGACGTTTCTGGATCGCTGGATGAAAGGCAGAGTGGATAAATACCGGGCAATCCAGGCTTCAACCATTGCTCGGGCCATGATGAACATTGCACTTGTTCAAACCAATGGAAATCACGTGTATTCCAATGACGTTATTCATGTCTTGGGATTGGATGAGTCCTGAGATATCCATGGTTTGCCCATACCGTAATGAAAGCTAAGGTTAGACGTTTCTTGCCTGGGCGGGATCGTGGTATAATAAGCTTCAAAATGAGTTCGAGGCTTGTCTCCTCGCGGCGGCAGGACAGCGAACATGAAGGAGAACTCATCATGAAAAAACCAATCTCTACCGATCAGGCGCCAGACGCCATTGGTCCATACAGTCAAGCTGTTGAAGCAGGCGATTTCATCTATACTTCCGGTCAGCTTGGCCTAAACCCGCAAACAGGAGAGTTCGGAGCCGATGTACAGGAGCAGACTCGTTTGTCCCTGAGCAATGTAAAGGCCATTCTTGAAGCAGCAGGCACGAGTATGGATAAAATCGTGAAAACGACTGTTTTCCTGAAAGACATGAATGATTTTGTTCCGGTGAATGAAGTGTATAGCACGTTCTTCGAACAGCCTTATCCAGCACGTAGCGCGGTTGAAGTCGCTCGTCTGCCGAAGGATGCACTTGTGGAGATCGAGGTCATTGCCCTCAAATAGGGGAGACTGATATTTGCCAAGCAAGGAAAGTTACATAAAAAGCCGATTTCTGGTCAGATGACCGAAATCGGCTTTTTGAATTTATATGAAAAGTGCCGAGTTAATCCCGATCCTGATTACGGGCGAAGAACAGCCATACCGCATAAATGGCTAGCACGATCGCAATGATTATTGCCGTATAATATACGGAGGTAACGTCTTTTTGTTTGAGTGCGATGGCAATGTATGCCCATGTAAAGACAAGTGGGTATACACTATCCCGGTAAGGAAAGCTCACCAGTACAGCCAGCACCAGGCCTACAATTAACATGATGATGGTCCAGGTAGGTTCACTGAGTCCAAAGCCATCCCAGCCGATTTTATATAATAAAACAGCTGCATTGATTATGGTTGCTACGCTAACCCATCCAAGATATATGCTGAACGGCAGCTTCACGAGCCAGATTTCGGCAGTTGTGGGAAGGGTGATTGCACGCGTTTTTACATATAACATGACCAGGGACAAGAGAAGCAGAACGATGACGACTAAGGCGAGACCGATTTTGAGATTTTGAAAAGCAAAGATCCACGCTACATTAAAGGCACAGCTTGCTAGAAACCAGTAACCGAGGCGGGTAATGGAGTCCCTTTTCCAAGAAGAGGGAACGAACTGATAGATGACAAAGCCAGCGAGCAGCAGATAGATCAGTCCCCATATGGAGAAAGCATAGCCTGAAGGGGTGAGCAATACAGGGTACATATCCGATACTTCCTTGTTGGTTCTGCCTCCAATAGGCAGCGCGTTGGAAAGGTAGTTTACTACGATAACAGCGATGAATCCAAGCGCGTTTAACCACTTGTACGGATTGTTACGTGACATTGTGTTTCCTCCTTGGTTTTACAAAAATGAATGAACCACGGGTCAGTCTACAATGAATATACCCAGTTCTTTCGCATTCTAATTAAGAAGCCGCAAAAAATTCACAGGATTGTTGTCTGGATACCCTGCGCTTTTCCATGCTCTTATTCGCTGTGCTACGTCTCAATGTACGCTGGTTGAAGCAGAAATATGTTCACTTTGAAGGAGGAAGAAGGTTGTTTACGAGAGAAACGATGGAGAAGCAACAAACGTGGTTTTATGTCGTTGCCCTATTCGTAGGAGCAGCGATTGGGCTGGGCATCCCTGAATGGGGCTCAGCGCTGCATTATACGGTTTCACCTGTGCTTGCGATTTTGCTATATAGCATGTTTGCACAGATTCCTTTTTTACAGCTCAAAGAATCCTTATCCAACCTGCGATTTATTGGAGCTTTGCTAGTGGCTAATTTTATCGTAGTGCCTGTGGTCGTGTGGTTGTTAACACTGGCGTTTCCACAACCTCCTGCCGTGCTCATTGGCGTTTATCTGGTACTGCTGACGCCCTGCATTGATTACGTCATTGTTTTTACACAGTTGGGTCGGGGCAATGAGAAACTGATGCTGGCTGCAACGCCAATTCTGTTTGTTATACAAATGGTTTTATTGCCAGTATATTTGTGGCTGTTCATAGGGAAGGAAGCGGCACAGGTCATGCAAGTGGGACCTTTCGTGGAGGCTTTTCTGTTCCTGATCGTTATTCCGTTGCTGTTGGCTATTTTTACGCAAGTTGTGACCAAAGGCAAGGCCGGAGGAGAACGGGTGATGAACGCAACCGCCTGGCTGCCTGTACCCATGATGGCTTTGGCCTTGATAGTGGTTGTCGCGTCGCAAATCGGGAAGGTCTACAATGATTTTGCTGTAATTGTGGATGTTCTGCCCATCTATATTATTTTTCTGATTGCTATGCCCCTCATCTCACGAATCATAGTGGCTCTATTCCGATTGGACACAGGCGCAGGCAGGGCCGTTATTTTCAGTGCAGGAACCCGAAATTCGCTTGTTGTTCTACCATTGGCACTTGCATTGCCACAAGAGTGGGCCACAATTGCTGCCGCAGTGATTGTAACCCAGACGATCGTTGAGCTGGCGGGAGAGTTAATCTATATTCGTATTGTTCCTTCCGTCATACTGCGGGATCACTGATTCCTTTAGAAAAGAAGATCAGGGTGTATCCATTAAGATGCATCCATATATGTAAAAAGGAAAGGGGCTGTTCCCAGAGTCATGAACATGACAGGATGCCCCTTTTATCGTTTAACGAATCGAGCACGTTCTATTAGACGAATTTCCACAGTTCCGGCGGCTCAATTAAGCATTTCCGTCAGATAACGTTTTACGGTATTCCCCTGGTGTGATGCCCTCCATTTTTTTGAACACTTTACTGAAATACTTCTCATCCTGATAGCCGACCATTTCCGAGATTTTTGTAATTCGTAGGGAAGGGTTCTGTAACAGCAGCTTGGCGTTATTGATCCGCAGTTTGCCCAAATACTCCGACCAGTTCAATCCAAACTGGTGTTTGAATTTGCGAGATATATACTCGCGACTCAGGTAGAACCGTGCAGCAATCTGCTGCAGAGACAGGTCCTCCTGATAATGAGCATCCATATAACGTGCAATCTCACTCATTGGGTCCGGTGTTGCATGATGATGTGCAGTGAGGGCCTTTCCGGCTGCGAGCAACCGCTGTTCCAGCAGGGAGCGGAGCAAGGGCAGCGATAATAGTCCGTCACGGTCCAAAGGCAACTCGGCGAATGGAATGGATTGTTCATCTATCGCTTCATCTTCATCCTTCGGTGGGGCGCCTGCGGCATCGTCGAGCCAACGGCCAATCATCCATTCCATTTCATCCATCCATTGCTGTATCTGCTCCGCTGTTATGACATCGAGCCGGGTGATGGGATCAATCCATTCTGCAACCGCATTGGACACGCTGGAAGCGCGCCCACTCATAGATGCCAGTCGTAAGGACTCCTCAAAGGTAGATAACCGCAGCCCTTTGTTTCCGTTGGAGGACTCCATTGCATCGTGAATGCACTGTTTCGTTTGCAAGGCATTGCGTCGCCACAACCGAATACTAGCTTCCTGATAGGCTCCCGAGGTTCCGGTAGGATAAAACTCACAGCTGGATATACCAAAATGAAGACGGCGTTGGATGGTCTGCTCCAAACCATCGTTCACTTTTTCGAGAATGGTTTGAAGTGTCGAGCACTGGCCCCAATACAGGAGAACGACTTCATCTGGCTGATCAAGCTGGCGGAATACGACACCTTCGGCAGGTGGGGATAACATCTCAGCACAGATATTCAACACAGAGAATACGAGCAAGTCAGGCTGACTACGATATTTTGCCAAGCATTCAGCATCGAGATGGGAAAGGCTGGTGACTGCCACACTGCAACTGTCGATCTGCATGGGCAGATTTAATTCGTCCCGCAGCCGTTGGAATTGGGTATTGTTGCTTCCACGTCCCACGACAAGCTCTGTGAGCAGCCTGTCATGATAATGCGGACGCATCTGATTGACCACCATGGATTGTCTTGTGGACTGCACACGAACAGCATCGTCTTCTTTCCAGGCGTCGACTGCTCTAAATAAGGATGAATTTAGTTCGTCTGCTTCGACTGGTTTGAGCAGGTAGTCCGTACCTCCATATCGAATCGCATGTCTGACCAGTTCAAAATCATCATATCCACTGATGACCAGTACCTTGCTGTGCGGGGCATGAACAGATATCCATTCAAGCAGAGCCATACCATCTTTGCCAGGCATTCGCATATCGCTGAGTACAATTTGCGGTTGATGAGCCGTAATGGCAGCGACCGCTTCGTGACCATCTGCCGCTTCATACAAGGTATCAATTCCTGCGGCTTCCCATTGACCAAGCAGCTTAATTGCATCGCGGACGTGTTTTTCATCATCGACAATCAAGGCTTTCATGTTGTTCACTCTCCCGCGTATATTTTGACTATGATCTGCACGCCATTCGGTTCCATATTGCCAATCGTAAGCGTGGCATTGTATCCCGGAGGGGAGTTCAGTTGGAGTCTGCGCATCACATTACGCAGTCCAATTGACTCGGTTTCGTCCGGTTCCTGTGAAGAATCGGAAGATATAGATGTCGGACGCAACCAACGCTGAATTTCGGACAACTTGTCTTCCGGAATGCACGGTCCGTTATTTTCTAGCTGAATCTGAATCCAATCGTCAGGCGTTCGCTGACTGGATATGCGTATCCTACCTTTGCCAGGCTGAACATCCGCTCCATGCTTGAAGTAATTCTCAATTAAAGGCTGCAAGGTCATCCTCGGCATTTCGGCGCGCAGGGTATCTTCGGCAAAATCCAGTTCAACCTCCAGGCGGTCACCGAACCGCTCTTTTTGTAATTCCAGATAGAGCCGTGCATGCTCGGCTTCTTCGTTCAAAGTGACCCGGGTCTGGTCACGCATGCTGTAGCGCAGCATTTTGGATAGGGAAGAGAGCAGCACATACACCCGTTGTCCTTGCTGTTGAAGCGCTAGTGTACCGATAGATTGCAACGTATTATACAGAAAATGGGGATGAATCTGGGCTTGCAGCGCTTTGAGCTGATTGGTTTTATTCGCAATTTCAAGGCGATATTCCCGCAAAATCAAGTTATTCACCGTATCCATCATATCCCGGAAATGACGGGCCAGTACACCGATCTCGTCCCGACTCGTTAAACGGATATCCACATGCAGGCGTCCTGCCTGAATCTGATTCATATAACGCATTAATTGCTTGAGCGGTCCGGTGATCCGGATCGAGATGAACAGGGTTGCCACAATGACTAATAACAGTGCAGCAATAGCGATCATGGCATTATTCCACGTTAAAGTGGTGGCACTCGCGTACAACGTTTCATTTGGAATCTGTTTTACAATGGTCCAGTCTGCAAATTGGCTTCCTAACTGTTGATACACATACATTGAATGATCTTGTTCAAAATGCCCTGAAGCGGTCTGTACTGTCCCTGCACCGGAACGTGCTGAATTCAGTTCAGTCGCTGCTTCCTGCCTTAATGCATCCGTTCCGCTGACTTCCGACTTTCCTTCGAAAATGATCTGGTTCTGATTGTCGATAACATAGATCTGTTCCTTTGCTGGATCATACAGTCTGCTGCAAATTTCGGCAATGGTATCCATATTCAAATCAATGGCGAGCGCACCCAATCGTTCTGTCGAAGGTACATCCTTGATTATACGGTGAAGGGTAATCACTGTTCTTGGAGGATCATCCGCTGACGCTGCCTTGAAGCCGTAGGAATGACTAAGGTGCGCCGATTCGACCCAGATATCCGGGCTTTTTTCGTCCGATTTTCCATGAAGCGAGTCGGAGTAGGCCTGTTTGCGTTCTTCCCGCTTCGGGAAAGGATTCGCAATTAATGTCGATTGATTGGCGGCAAAAGAGTGCAGATACAGCTGGAATACATCGGGTACAGCCGAACGTATCGTCTGCAAGGTGGTGTATACCTCTGCAACTGCACGATAGTCGCCGGGGATTTTCGCCAGATTTCGCAGGAAATTCGGATCATTGTACACAGCAAGCGAAGCCCTTGCTACGTTATCCACGTAATTGTTGAGATTGGTGGACGCCTGAAAGATCAGGCGTTTGTTCTCTGCGACGGCCTGCTCGCGCAGGGCCGTCTTGGTCTGGATAAACGTCATGCTGATGGATGCCAGCAGCGGGATCGTTGTGGCAATGAGCATAAAAGCGATTAGCTTGGTGCGAATGCTGTAGTATTTTGACATCGTGACACCCCTTCTGGTTGCAGGTTAAGAAAGGACAATATTTTACACCCAACTGTTCACCAGGGTCGGTGTTTCCCTGTGCGAGAATGGGGTTTAATAGAACAAGAGACCAATTTCATCCATCTATAGAAGGGGAGAACGATATGAAGCATCGCAAATCTTCACAGCTGTTACAGCAGCTTGTGTTCGTGGGTCCCTCCATCGTCTTTTTTATTCTCATTATCGTGGTCCCTTTCCTGCTTGGCATGGTATATTCCTTTACCGACTGGAACGGGGTGTCGGCGAACATTCATTGGGTAGGATTCGAGAATTTCAAGCAAATTTTTGCGAATGATCCCAAGTTTCTATCTGCGTTTTGGTTTACGGTGCGCTTCACCGTGGTTGGTGTAATTTTGACCAATGTTATCGGTTTTTTCCTGGCGTATTTCCTGACCAAGCCGCTCAAGACGAGAAACTTTCTGCGCACGATCTTTTTTATGCCTAACGTGATCGGTGGATTGTTGCTCGGCTTTATCTGGCAGTTCATATTTGTGAAAGGGTTTTCAGCAGTGGGCGACGTAACTGGATGGTCCTTCTTCAACCTCCCATGGTTGGGAGACGAGCCGACCGCCTTCTGGGGTATCGTCATTGTATTTGTTTGGCAGACCGCAGGATATCTGATGGTTATCTACATCTCGTCCTTGACCAACGTATCACCCGATCTGCTGGAAGCTGCCGAAATTGATGGTGCCAGCCGCTGGCAGGTACTGCGCAGCATTATTTTCCCGCTCATTATGCCGGGAGTCACAATCTGTCTGTTCCTTGCCATCTCCTGGTCATTCAAAATGTTCGATCTTAATCTGTCGCTGACCAAAGGCGGACCGTTTGGATCAACAGAATCGGTAGCACTGAATATTTACAATGAGGCTTTTGTGAATAATCGGTACGGCATCGGTACTGCCAAAGCACTTGTGTTCTTCGTAATCGTTGCCATTATCACCATGATTCAGGTGCGTGTGACGAAGAGCAAGGAGGTGGAGGCATAGATGGAAACGTCAAAAAATTATCGTTTCAGTACCATTGTAACCGAGATCGTTATGGTGCTCATTGGATTATTGTTCCTGGTTCCGTTTTACTTCCTGTTTGTCAATTCGGTCAAAACATTCGGTGACCTGCTTACCAATTCGGCCGCATGGCCAGAGGTGTTCCAATGGGGCAACTATGCGAACGCCTGGGAGAAAATTAAGTTCCCGTCAGCGCTGATGAACTCGCTCATCGTCACCGTAGTCAGCAATCTGCTGCTCGTGTTGATCAGCTCCATGGCCGCCTACCGAATGGTACGCAGCGATACGCGCTTCAACCGGATTTTGTTCGGCATGTTCATTGCCGCCATGGTGATTCCGTTTCAGTCTATCATGATTCCACTCGTTACCGTAACCAGTAATCTTGGACTGATCGACAGTCTCTTTGGACTCATCATCTGTTATCTTGGTTTTGGCGCACCGATGTCCATCTTCCTGTTCCACGGATTCGTCAAATCGGTTCCGCTCGAAATTGAAGAGGCAGCTCGGGTGGATGGAAGCTCCGCTTACGGAGTGTTCTTCCGGATTGTATTCCCGCTCATGAAGCCGATGTATGTTACCGTCATCATCCTGAATACACTCTGGATCTGGAATGACTATCTGCTGCCATCCCTGATTCTGCAAAGCTCCAATTTGCGTACAATTCCGATTGCGACCTTTGCGCTCTTCGGACAATATACGAAGCAATGGGATCTTGCCCTGCCTGCACTGGTGCTTGGCATCATGCCAATTATCATCTTCTTCCTGCTGATGCAGAAATACATCATTCAGGGGATTACCGCTGGATCCGTTAAAGGGTAAGTGCGAGGGCGGACCGCTCCGGGATCATGTGCGCTTTCGGTCGCTGCTGCTCCTTGGTGGCCTGAATAAAAAATGCAACGAAGCTGTTATACTGAAACTACTATAGGGAGAGTGTATGTATGAAAAGAATGACCAAGTTGACGTTGCTTATGCTGATTGCTTTTTCTGTAATGCTTGCGGGTTGTGGCAACGGAGATAAGAGTGGAAGTCCTGTCAACACAGACAACCAAGGTGGCGGAGAGGCTGCTGCAGGAGACAAAACCATTAAAATCTTTCAATTCAAAGTCGAAATTGCGGAAGCGCTTAACCGTCTCAAAGCGGAATATGAGTCTACCCATCCAGGCATCAAGTTGGACATTCAGACCGTTGGTGGCGGTAGTGACTACGGCGCTGCATTGAAAGCCAAGTTCGCTGCTGGCGAACAACCGGACATTTTCAACGTTGGTGGTTATCGTGAACTGGACACATGGCTCGAATACCTGGAAGATCTGTCAGGTGAAGCATGGGTAAAAGATGTGCTTGATGTTGCCAAAGAACCGATGACCAAAGACGGCAAATTGTATGGACAGCCGCTGGCACTGGAAGGCTATGGTTTCATTTATAACAAAGATCTCTTCCAAAAAGCAGGTATCACTGAAATTCCAACGACACTGGAACAGTTGGATCAGGCTGCACAGAAACTTCAAGCCGCAGGCATTACCCCGTTCTCCAATGGATATCAGGAATGGTGGGTACTCGGCAATCATAACGTAAACGTGGCATTTGCGAATCAGGCTGATCCGGTGAAATTTATTCAAGGCCTTAACGAAGGTACGGAGAAAATCCCTGGCAATCAGGTGTTCACGGACTGGATGAACTTGCTCGACTTGACGCTGAAATACAGCAACAAAAATCCGCTCACAACCGACTACAACACACAGGTAACCCTGTTTGCAAGTGGGGAAGCAGCGATGATGCAGCAAGGGAACTGGACGCAAGTACAAATTGATGGCATCGATCCTAATCTGAATCTCGGCATTCTGCCGATGCCAATTACGAATGAACCGAACGACAAATTGTTTGTTGGCGTACCGAACTACTGGGTTGTGAACAAGAATTCGCAAGTGAAACCGGAAGCGAAAGAGTTTCTGGAATGGCTCGTGACATCCGATACCGGAAAACAGTATATGACCAAAGAATTCAAGTTTATCCCGGCGTTTAGTTCCATTCAGGCATCCGAAGAGGATCTGGGTGACCTCGCAACTGATATCATAAAGTACAGCCAAGAAAACAAAACATTAAGCTGGAACTTCAACCGTTTCCCTGAGGGTGTCCCACAGGAATTCGGCAGCACGATTCAGGCATATGTAGCAGGCAAATCGGACAAAAAAGCCCTGCTTGACGCATTGCAGCAAAACTGGGATAGTCTGAAAAAATAATCACTGGGATTAGCTATCCGTATAAGTAAAATAGTGCTGTCTCATCCTTGAATGGTTATCCACATACTAGTATCCACAGGCTAATAGAGCTATTCGCACATGATTTGGATGAGTAGTCAACTCAAATAGGTCAATCAGAATTGTATTCTGGTTGGCCTATTTTTTAGTTTTGGGACTCCATTATCGCAGATTGAAAGAATAACATGAGATACTACTCCTGGAATGTGGATAACCCCATCATATTTAGAGGCCCAATGATATATTTAACACAGAGTTAATACTATATGTGGATATCCTGTGTGTACAATGTTCTAAATGTGGACAAGTACGAGAAAATTGGGGCAAAGATCATCTTTTGTTAACAACATAACTTGTGTTTGTTTAATTAGTACTGTATAGTTCTATTTATGACAAATCAAAAATCGATCTCGGATTCTGTGAAATCCAAAAGTTCCAATCCGGTCAATCGGACCAAGGCAGTCGAAGTGGCTGCTCAGTTATTTTTGCGTCAGGGATACAGCTATGTCAGCATGGATGAGGTCGTGCGGGCAAGCGGGGTATCCAAATCCAATATCTATTACCATTTCAAAAACAAGGAGGAATTGCTCCAAGCCGTGGTGCAGTACTGGATTGCCCAGTATGAATCGGAGCTCTACTTGCTGCTCAGTCAGCGTGAACGAGAGGTCACAGAACGGATATATTCGTTCATGGCGTTACTGTCTGCAGGTATGGAAGGGCGCGATTATAAAGGAAGTTGTCCGTTTATTACATTGTATATGCAGACACCAGCCAGCGCACCCGAAGTGAAAGAAAGCATAGCCCGTTTCTTTCGTGAGCTGCAGCCGATGATGGAAAAGCTGTTGCAGCAAGGGGTGGATCGTGGCGAATTTCGTAAAGGGATTGAGCCGGGACCCGCGGCTGCATTATTTATCGCTGCATTCGAGGGTTCACTTGTACTCGCTGAGACTGCACGTGATATAGGGATTATTGAACAATCGGTACGTACCTTTTGTCAGATGCTTCGGTAAACGAAGCTCTTTTTTTGATCAAAATTAGTACTAAATAGTACTAAAAAGGGAGAGAGATTAGAAATGAGTATACATAATTCATCATCATTAAACGCAGAACGTGAGACTGACCCCAATCCAGCTAAGAACAACATGGCGAATGAATCAAGCACTATTTTGATGACGGGCAGTACCGGATTTATAGGCAAAGAGGCAGTAAAACAACTTGGGAACAGTGAAGCGCAGTTATTACTGCTTGTACGTTCTGAATCCAAAGCGAGGATGGTTCTGAATGCATACGGAGTAACGGATTTCAGCCGAATAACCTGTATTCAGGGGGATCTGTCAGCTCCTGGCCTCGGTCTAACCAAAGCTGATCGTGAACGTGCTCTTCAGGCCAATATCATAATTCATGCAGGTGGGACGATGGATGTCACATTACAACCGAAGGTGGCAGAACAGATTTTTATGAATGGAGCAAGAGGGATTGCTGAACTCGCTGAAGAAATCCAGCGCACACATGGATTGAGGCATTTTATCCACGTGGTTGGTTTTATGAGTCCGTATGGGAGGAAGGATTCTCCGCCTATATCATCACCCAATGAAGATGTTGGGGATAAGTCAAGCGGGCAGATGTCATTGATTAGCAAAACTTTCCATTCGGAAAGTGCTTATGAACATATGAAATTCGAAGCGGACCGTTATATTCGACAACATGCTGAGCAGCATTCATATGTCTTATCTGTTGTAAACCCGAGTACAATCGTGGGTCCATATCCTACAGGGGCAACCGAACAAACGGGCGGAATTGGCATGATGATACAGGCGATGAGAAGGCGTAGAATGCCGGTGATTCCTGGTGGTCTACAGCACTGGCTACCCCTTGTATCCAATGATATGGTTGCACAAACCCTTGTTTTTCTGACTCAGGACAGCAATCCGTCTGGCGGCACTTATCCCTTGTTGTCCAGAAAAGCGGACAGTCCGGATATGAAGGAACTGATTCGTTTACTGGCGGCTGAGTTGGATGTATCTGCACCTCGATGGTCAGTGCCCCTGCCCATGATTCATGCAGTGATGAAGGCTGGTGGCACAAAGATCAGCGGGATACCGCCTGAATCAATCGCGTTTATTACCAAACAGGAGTTTGAAGTTCGGCAAACGGAGCGGTTGTTTCAGCGAATGGGGCAAAAGTTGCCTGAAGTTAGAGAGCTAGTGCCGTACGTAACAGCCGATTTGGATTATCGTTTCAGCTATCCTTCACAGGAAGATCTGCCTAAGAGCTGGACTCGGACACGTAAGGGAAGTCTTGCGGTGCTGGTCCATGAGGGTCAAGGGGAGCCCTGGGTGATAGTTCATGGTTTGATGAGTAGTGCTGACGATATGATCCCGCTGGGAGATGCGTTATGGAGTATGACGGGAAACCCGATATGGCTTGTGGATCTAGCCGGATTTGGGCGTTCTCCGATTAATCGGAACAAGGTAAGAGGGACGGCCTTCAAAGGGCAGGTCGAAGCGGTGCAAAGTGTGCTGGTTGAGATACAAGGTCCGGTCAAACTGGTAGGACATTCTGTTGGGGCAGCAATAGCCGCAACGGTGATGCAGGAGAGTGGGCGTGAAAATATCGAGCTTGCCATGCTGCAACCCGTATGGGGAGCTTCAAAGGACGGAATGCAACGCTTGATATCGAGGCTCCCGAGAAGAATACTGCAAGGACTGTTATCTCGGATGACTCCACAGCAAGTGGCTGGACAGTTAAAAAGAGCAGAAGCCTCGGAGATCGATCAAACCCTGCTGGAGGGCTATGCGAGGAGAGCTTCTTCTGGTTTGAAGTCTCCCCGCATTGCAGGAGCGAATGCTGATTTGCTCCACTGGATACAGTCTCATTCAAATGATAAAGTGTCACAGACAAGTGCAGATGCGCAGCGCACGCTCATGGTTTGGGGGACAAGGGATAAGGGATACTCGCGCCCCGAAAATATCCATTCATCCATTCAACGTGCTGAACTTCCCTATGGGCACCAATTCCCACTGTTTCATGCAGAAGAAACAGCTTCGCTGCTTGTGGAATGGCAAATGAAGAGAAGGTAAGTGAAAAAAACGAAGTATGCGTTCCATAGAATATACAATATTCAGTGTACTCGATAATAAAATGTTAAATTATATTACACATACAGTTAGATAAACGGGGTGAAAGCGTTATTTTCACTCCCATTTATACTTGTCGCACAATAAAACGATGCTCATTTTGGCAAGGCAGTACATTGTGACCCTCTTCTGAACTGCGATAGACTTGATCTCAAGATCAACAGCTAAGAGGAGGATGTGTACGATGCCACTTCAAAAAACGTTATTGGCACTGGACGCGCTGGACAGCGCTTATGTAAATGGTGAAAGTGTAAAGCAACTATTTGTTCAATATCCACAGGTTTCCGTTGAAGTGCTGACCGTACAAGGGGAAAAGGGAAGTACGGATTTTGTTAAAATCATCATCCCTGGTACAAACGGCAAGTTGTCAGGAGGGCAGGCCCCGACCATGGGGATTGTCGGACGACTGGGTGGAATCGGCGCCCGTCCAACACGCATTGGACTCGTTTCGGATGCCGATGGTGCCGTGGCTGCTGTCGCAGCAGGACTGAAACTCGCCGATATGCAGACCAAGGGTGATTCGCTCAAAGGTGATGTCATTGTGACTACGCATATCTGTCCAGATGCCCCGACTCTTCCGCATGAACCGGTTGATTTTATGGACTCTCCGGTCGACATTTTACAGATGAACGAACATGAGGTTCTGCCTGAGATGGAAGCTATTTTGTCCATCGATACAACCAAAGGAAACCGGGTGATTAACCATAAAGGCATCGCCATTTCGCCAACGGTGAAAGAGGGATATATTTTACGGGTGAGCGATGATTTGCTCCGAATTATGGAGATGACCACAGGGCAGCTGCCTGTGACCTTCCCGATTACAACGCAGGATATTACGCCATACGGCAATGACTTATACCATATCAATTCCATTTTACAGCCAGCTGTGGCTACACATGCACCTGTTGTAGGCGTAGCAGTAACTGCTCAATCCGCAGTTCCGGGATGCGGCACAGGAGCGAGCCATGAGGTTGATATTGCAAGCGCAGTTCGTTTGGTCGTGGAGACAGCCAAGGAATTCACGAATGGCACCTGTTCTTTCTACAATGTGGAGGAATATAACCTGATTACTCGTCTGTATGGATCAATGAAAGTGCTTCAAACCCCAGGGATCCAGGCAGCTCCGTCTGCATAGTTTAGTCGAGAAGGTCACGGTTGAAGCGGCAGGTGGAAACACTGCTGTGGACATACGTGGCTTCTACAGCCGATCTGATATGTAGGAGGCAATAAGATGACCAAGCAGCTTGGCATGATTACGATTGGACAAGCTCCGCGAACTGATGTTGCGCCTGTCATAGAGAAGTATCTAGAGGGACGAGCGGAACTCCTTCAGGTCGGGGTGTTGGACGGACTGTCGGCAACTCAGATCGTTGCGCTGGCCCCGGAACCTGGTGAATATGTGTTGACTTCCCGTATGCAGGATGGCAGTGCCGCTATCGTATCCCGTGAAAAAATCAGACCGCTGCTGAATCAAAAGATTCGTGAATTCGAAGCCATGGGTGTCCCCAATATTCTGCTGCTGTGCACAGGTTCCTTTCCGGGTCTACGTTCAGCCAAGGTGCACCTTATTGAGCCTGATCGTATTATTCCTCCAGCCGTACAGGCGATGGCCGATGGCCGCCGTCTGGGGCTTATCGGACCATTGCCAGAGCAAGCGGGACAGCTTGATTTGAAGTTTTCCTCCCTGGTCCAGCCTGCGTTTGCCGCTGCTTCTCCTTATACATCCGGCGAGTCTGAGTTCCGGCAGGCGACGGAATCATTAAAGGGGCGTGTTGAACTCATTTTACTGGATTGCATGGGGTATGATGAGCGCCACCGTCAATGGGTTGCCAATGCCAGCGCAGGAATCCCGGTCATTTTGTCGAATGCTCTAATGGGTAAACTAGTAGCGGAAATGGTCTGACACAGGAGGAGACGAACAAATGAATCAGCAACGAATTGACGTCAGTAAAAATGTTTTGGTGGAATGCCTTGGACTTCGCAGTGGTGAGACACTGGCTGTCGTAGCGGATGATGCCAAGAGAGAACTGGCCGAATCGATATATGAGGCAGGCAAGGCATTGGGAGCAGATGCGGTGCTTATGGTGATGAAGGAACGGAGCAAATCCGGTGAAGAGCCGCCTGCACCGATTGCCGAAGCGATGAAGCGTGCAGATGTCGCGGTATGCGTAACCCGTTATTCACTAACCCATACGCAGGCTCGTAAACAGGCGGCAGCTGCTGGAACCCGGGTAGCCACGATGCCGGGCATGACGGATGATATGTTCATGAATGGTGCGATTACCGCAGAATATCCCAAAGTGAAGGCTTTGACAGATAAGGTTACAGCCATGCTGAGTGCAGGGAGAAATGTCCGTATCGAGAAAGATGGACACCAGCTGTCGTTCTCAATTCAGGGACGTAACGGCGTGCCGAGCACAGGTATGTACCTCAATCCAGGTGAGTCCGGCAATTTGCCTTCCGGTGAAGCTTACATCGCCCCCGTTGAAGGTATTGGAGAAGGTGAAATCCTGGTGGATGGCTCAATTGCAGGAATAGGTGCGATCGGTGAACCTGTTCTATTGACGGTTAGAGAGGGCCGCCTTGTTACGGCAACTGGCGCTGAAGGAGACAAGCTGTTATCGATGCTGGGCGAAGGTGATGGTCGAATTCTTGGCGAGTTCGGCATTGGCACCAATGACAAGGCTCGAATTACAGGTGTTGTCCTGGAGGACGAGAAAGTCTACGGTACCATTCATGTTGCTTTTGGAAGTAATAATACCTTTGGTGGCACAGTTGCAGCAGGTGTTCATATTGATGCCGTTGTGCAGAAGCCGGATGTGTACATTGATGATGTGTTAATTATGCGTCAGGGAGATTTGCTCGATCAATAATGAGCAGAAGATTCAAGAGATAACCTTGTGGATCAAAAAAAAAAGTGAATGAGAGCGTATGCACAACATATCCACAGTGGGGACCAATACGTAAATTACGCGGTAGTTTTAGGGACAAATACACAACATATTCACAATATATAAAGAGATATCCACATAACTGGGGGTAACTATCAACAGTTTGTGGGTAACATATGCACAAGATATCCACAGCCTGGGGAGGAATGCTGATGTTGGGTCTTATCAGAGTGATTACGCTTCATCATGAAGAAGATATCCACAGACACGGGGCACTGATTGAAGGACGTTATGGCATTCAGGTTCGGAGTCGCTGCATTCCCGATCAACCGATGGGGGTATATGATCAGGCCACAGAGCTTGAATCGATTCCCAAAATTGTGGATCTGGCACGAAAACTTGAACAAGAAGGCTGTACCTCTATCGGTATCAGTTGTGCAGCCGATCCGGCTCTTGCAGAAATGCGTGCCGCAGTTCACATCCCAGTCTATGGAGCAGGATCATGTGCTGCTCATCTTGCACTCACATCAGCGGCGCGTGTAGGTGTATTGACCATCCTAGAGGAAGTGCCTCATCTGATTCGAAGAACACTAGGTGATGCCTATATTGGGATGGAACGTCCCGAAGGTGTGGTAACTACGCTGGATCTCAACACACCACAGGGGCGAATCGCGGCTATGGAAGCTGCCAGAAGACTCAAGGCGAAGGGCGCCGAGTCCATCGTTCTTGCGTGTACTGGTTTTGCAACGATGGGTTTCGCCGTGGAAGTGGAAAAAGAACTGCATATCCGGGCGCTTGACCCGATCTATTCATTGGGAGCAGCCGTGTCTGCGTTGAATATCTGATCTATAGAATGCCGGATGTGGGTATTGGATGATTTTATATTTGGGTTAATTTGATTTTGACGCCGATGCAGTGTGTATAACTGCATCGGCGTTATTTGCGTTGGATAAGGATATCGGGGCTCTTGGAATAGCATGGCGCCGGTCTACAAGGAGCGTGGGGATAACTTTTCTTATTTTTTAATGTGAAGCGATAAAGTAATAAATTTATTTTTTCGTAATATTAACTGCTACTAACAACGTATTATTATTACTTTTTTTTATGAAATTAAAATAGAACATACGGATATCACAGAAATTCCCGTTTTTTTTGATCAGATAGTCTGGTAAACTATCCAAAAAAATTAGATACAGTATGCAAAAATGATTTGCAAATCTGGCTCAGGGTGGTCGATAGGCTTGAAAACGACAGGTATAACATTGAAAGAACTGTTGAATATTCCTATACTCAGCAAGGCCAAAGTCATTAGTGGGCACCAAGGATTGGATCGGGTTGTAAGGTTCGTGGATATTATGGAGGTGCCGGATCTGCAAGGATGGTTGCGAGAAGGCATGCTTATGCTGACGACAGCCTATTCGATTCGTGATAATCCCAGTTTGCTCGGAGAACTAATCTATACGCTTAATGAAGCGGGGGCGGCGGCTCTGGCTATCAAGCCTGCGCGTTTTCTCAAAGAAATCCCGAAGGAAGCCGTTGCAGCCAGTAATGACTGTGGTCTGCCCATCATTGAAATTCCTCCAGAAATACCCTACATGGATATTACGCAACCTGTTATGGAATTGGTGCTGGATCGACAGGCCGCACTTCTCCGCAGGTCAGAGGAAGTATATCGGACACTGATGACAATGGTACTTGAAAACAGTGGAATTCAGGCGGTGGGGGACAATGTGGCCGAGCTGCTTCAGGCACCTGTGGGTGTTATCGACAATGCTGGTCAGATGATTGTGTCTTCACCGCCAGATTATGACTGGAAAGAAGCTGAGGACCCACTCGTATGGGAGATAAATCTGGATCGGCGGAAGGTTGCCCGATTACTGGTGGACAAGGACTCCTTAGATGAAATGGAACAAGTCGGCATTGAGCAAGCCAGATTAGTATTATCCCTGGAATTGATGAGAAACAAGGTGGCGGAAGATACCGAATTGCGTCTTCGGGGCAATTTCATTGACGAACTGCTGACACCGCCTCTGCTGTTGCCGCATGAAGCCGAATCGAGAGGCCGCAAGCTTGGCATGAATCCAGAGCATTTATGGGAAGTAGCTGTGATGGAAGGGGAGACTGCTCCTGATGAAGATCTATTGACCGAATTGCTTGGTCAGGAGGCCAGAAAACGGAGGGTAGCACCTCATATTGAGTTTCGGACAAACAGGGCGGTGCTCTTCTTGCCAACCCCGGAGTCCCGGGATGCGGCATGGATGGATGACGTTCAATCCTGGTCTGATACCATTGGACTATGGCTCGAAGATCCGGCCAACAAGCTTGGACAATTCAGGACAGGCGTGGGCACTCAGGTTCCACTTTGGAATATGCATCAAAGCTATGGTGAGGCCAGAAATGCCCTGCTGGTATCCTCCCGCTTGTCGGGTGGGCGTACAACCCGGTTTGAGGATGTAGAGGTATATCACTTGCTGAGCGAAACGGCGAATGATCCAGGTTTTGCGGCATTGTTTGAGCGGAAGCTGGGGAAATTGCGTGCTTATGATGAAGAACACAGCGGAGATTTGCTGCGGACGTTTTTTTATTATCTGGAGAGCAGAGGCAGCCTGATCGAGACAGCAAACCGCCTCTATATTCACCGGAATTCCGTGAAATACCGACTGGAGCGAATAAGGGACATTACGGGATTCGACCTGAATCATCCGCGTGAACAATTTGTCTGTCATCTGTGTCTTGTGTACTACTACATGAAGCAAGATAAACAAGAGGTGTAGGCCCTGCCGATCGGATACTTGCTTCTACAGCAAAATCAACAATGGATGAAATGGTAGATATAGGTCGAAAAATAGCGAACTATGTCTTAGAGTGTAATTTAACATGACATTAATAGGAGACATTAGTGCACAATCGACAAACGGTTGTGCTTTTTTTTAGCTAAAAGGGACGTAGTTCGACGCTCGGATTCTAGGTAAAATAAGCACAATTACAAAGAAGAGACGGATAAACAGACAAGTTTTCAAGACTGGGCCGTCCACAGAGAACCGTAAAACAGCAAGTGAGACATCAGAGTTAAAGGGGTTGATCGATTGTTTGCTTACACGCTCCGAAGGCTGCTGCAGATGATTCCGGCGTTGATCGGCATTGTGGTGATTACCTTCATCCTGTCCCGCGTTCTTCCGGGAGATCCCGCCATTGTCATGGCTGGCGAACAGGCCACGGATGATGTCATTGCCAAAATCCGAATGGACATGGGATTGGACAAGCCATTATTTGTACAGTTTTTTAGTTACGTGGGACAGTTGCTTCAAGGGAATCTGGGATTCGCCTACCATACCGGTCATACGGTACTGAGTGATTTCGCTACCCGCTTTCCGGCAACCATTGAGCTGACGTTAGCCAGTGTGATTATAGCCATCTGTGTTGCGATTCCGGTAGGCATTATCGCTGCAACTCGAAAAGAGTCCTTTATCGATCACATCTCCAGGGTGTTCTCACTGATTGGAGCATGTGTACCGATTTTCTGGCTGGGACTGCTGTTTATTTACATCTTCTATTCCATCCTCGGCTGGGCTCCAGCTCCAATGGGACGCATCAGCGGAGACCTCAATCCACCGACGCATATCACCGGATTGTACGTGGTAGACAGTCTTATGACCGGAGATATGGTTGCACTCAAAAGCAGTCTTGCTCATTTGCTGCTTCCGGCCATCTGCCTGAGCACAGGAACAATGGCGATTGTGGCGCGTATGACCAGGTCCAGTATGCTGGAAGTCATCGGACAGGATTATGTACGTACTGCACGAGCCAAGGGCTTGAGCGAAACCGCTGTCGTTGGCAAACACTCCCTGATCAATGCTCTGATTCCCACGTTGACCGTTCTTGGCCTGCAGTTTGGCGGATTACTCGGTGGTGCGGTAATCACGGAAACTATTTTTTCCTGGCCCGGTGTCGGCGGTTATGTGACAGATTCGATTCTGGCTGCCGATTATGCACCAATTCAGGCATTCACACTGGTAAGTGCCATTCTGTTCAGCTTTATAAATCTGGCGGTGGATCTGGTCTATGGATTGATTGATCCACGAATCCGTTATGAATAGGGTCGCCGCGAAAGGAGGAGTACCGCTGTGAGTACTGCCGCACCGACTTCCATGGGAACCAAACCTGCACCAGCGGTTGTTCCCAAACCCAAAACCTTTCTGAGATTGTTGCTCCGCAATCGGCTCGCTGCTATTGGTCTAGCCTTTATCGTGATGTGGACTGTCATCGCGGCTATTGCCCCCTGGATTGCCCCTTATGATCCGTACGTGACAAATACGGCTGTGAAGCTGGAATCCCCATCAGGTGGTCACTGGTTTGGTACCGATAACTATGGTCGTGACATTCTGAGTCGTGTTCTGTATGGGGCCAGAATCAGCATCTGGACAGGCTTGATTGCCGTCAGCATCTCGTTTGTCATCGGGGTTCCGCTGGGCGGAATCGCTGCTTACTACGGCGGACGTACTGGCAATATCATCATGCGGTTAATGGATGTATTGCTTGCATTTCCCTCGCTGGTACTCTCCATGGCCATCGCGGCTTCCATCGGCAACGGACTGACAAGTGCCATGATTGCTGTAGGGATTGTGGGTATTCCCGAATTTGCCAGATTGATGTATGGGCAGACCGTATCCCTGCGCGAAAAGGAGTACGTGGAGGCCAGCAGAGCCATTGGAGTGAGGGACAGAGTGATTCTGTTTCGCCACATCTTGCCGAATGCTTTGGCACCGCTGTTGGTACAAGCCACGCTCGGTATGGGCTTTGCCATCCTGACGGCATCCAGTTTGAGCTTTCTCGGTCTTGGCGTCAAACCGCCTACAGCCGAGTGGGGAGCCATGATCTCTGAAGGTCGGGAGTATATCATTTCCGGACAATGGTGGCTCGTGACATTCCCTGGACTGGCTATAGCCACATCCATTCTTGGCTTTAACCTGCTCGGAGATGGTTTCCGTGATGTACTGGACCCGAGGTTGCGTTCGGGAAAATAGGGGTGGGTTACCATCTGCCTCTACAGAACCGATTCATAGATAGCTGGCTGGGGGAACCGATTTGCGGGGAATGCCTTGGAATAATGGCATGCAAGGCTCCATCACCGTCAGTAGGCAGATTGAATGCTGCTGCGGTTGGTATCAGGAATATGAGTTAGTTACTTTCCGGGATATTAGCCCATACATTTACTTTGTCTAATAAAAGCTGCAACGTTTTACAGTATCACATCATAAGACTGGTTCAAAAAGGGGAGGAAACTAAAAATGAAAAAGCTCAAATGGTTTTCTGCAATGATTGCTCTTACCGTTGTTCTCGGTGGCTGTGCCAGCAATGCCAACCAGCAGCCTGCGGCATCCGGCTCAGGAGGGGAAACGAAACCTGCGCCAACACTGACGGTTGCTTACTCTGAGGGTGGAACTACGATGGACCCGGCGGAGGCGAATGACCTGACCTCGGATACATTGGTACTGGCAACCTATGACCAGTTGGTAACCTATGGTGTCAAAACGGTGGATGGTGCTGATGTAGCCAACACGGAGGATATTCAGCCGATGCTCGCCGAGAGCTGGGAAGTGTCTGATGACAATATAACGTACACATTCAAAATCAAAAGCGGTCTGAAATTCCAAAGTGGAAATCCGGTCAATGCGGATGCGGTTGTGTACTCTTTTGACCGTGTGGCGAAGTCCAGCTCCGGCAGCTTTCTATATGGAATGGCCGACATCAAGAGCGTGACCGCCAAGGACGACTCCACCGTTGAGATCGTACTGAATAAAGCAAACCACATGTTCACCCAGATCATTGCCATGTATACCTTCTCCATTGTGGACCAGAAGCTCGTCGAGGAAAAAGGTGATGATTATCTGAAAACAAATGCTGCGGGATCAGGCCCGTTTACACTTGAAAAATGGGACCCGGCCAGTGAAGCGGTCTTCCAGGCCAATAACGACTACTGGCAGGGAGCACCGAAACTCAGCAAAGTCACGCTGAAATTCACGAAGGAAGCCTCCAACCGTGTTCTGCTGCTGAACAAGAGTGACGTGGACATGGCAATCGAGATTCCTCCCAAAGATGTTGCAGCTTTGCAGGAGAACAGTAATTTGACCATCAAATCGAATGCGAGTAACCGTATTTTGTTCTTCGCGATGAACAACAATGTCAAACCGTTTGATAATGAAAAAGTACGTCAGGCCATCAACTATGCGATCCCTTATGACCAATTGATCAACGATGTCATGTATGGTCAGGCCAAAGAGATGAAGAGTGCTGTAGCAAGTAACACACCGGGCTTTACGGATGCAGGCTATGTGTATGAGTACAATCTGGACAAAGCCAAGGAATTGTTGAAAGAAGCAGGTTATGCGGAAGGGTTCAGCTTTGACTTTACCCTCGGTTCGGGCTTTGACGATTGGGAATATGATGCGGTTCTGATTCAAGCGGAACTGGCCAAGATCGGTGTCAAAATGAACATTAACAAGGTCGCCCGTGCGCAGTTCCTGGAACAGCAAAAAGACGGGAATTTAGTCTCTTACATTTCCAAATGGACTTCTTTTGTTAACGATCCTGGATACCATCTGGGCTTCCTGCTCTACGGTGAAGGCTCTTCCAACTACATTCATTACAACAATGCGGAAGTTAACAAACTGTGGGAAGAAGCAGGCGCCGAACCGGATCAGGCGAAACGCAACGAGCTATACATGAAGGCGCAGGAGATTATTACGACAGAAGCGCCATGGGCGTATCTATATGAATACAACCGGGTTGTCGGTATGAATAACAAGGTCAGCGGATACGTGTATTACCCGGATGAAGTTCTGCGTTTCTACCCACTTAGCAAGGAGCAGTAAAAACGGACGATTTGGGGGACAGGCAGTCATGCCTGTCTTCTGACGATTCGTACTGATCATAATACAGCCATTATTGAAAGGAGCCTGAACAGGATGGATTGGAAAAGGAAGGTACTTGATGCAATCGAGGAAGGTCAGGATGAATTACTGGAGCTCTGTTCACAACTGATTCGTTTTCCGACGGAGAACCCTCCAGGGGATTCGCGTGAGATTAGTGCTTTTATTATCGAATATTTGCATCAGGCCGGAATTGACACCAAAGTACATGCGGCAACGGAAACCATGTTTAACCTGATCTCGACGTTGAACGGAGAAGGGGCAGACAAGTCAGACAAACATCTGATTTTCTGTGGTCATACCGACGTTGTGCCAGCCGGTGATCTTTCTCGTTGGGATTTTGATCCGTTCTGCGGTGAAATCAAGGACGGATATATGCTTGGACGCGGGGCATCCGACATGAAAGGTGGGCTTGCGGGCCTGATCTTTGCGACGGTTATTCTGGCAAAGTTGAATGTGCCTTTGCGCGGAGATCTGTCGCTGATGATTGTTCCGGATGAAGAAACAGGCGGTGACCTGGGGGTACCATGGGTTCTGGAACGTGGTCTTGCAACCGGAACTGCCGCGGTAATTGCAGAGCCATCCAGCCCGCAGCATCCAACCATTGGACAAAAGGGGAGCTGCTGGTTTGAGTTTACGGTGGAAGGTACACCGGGTCATGGCAGTCTTCAACCCATTGTAGGCGATAATGCGATTGTGAAGGCAGCTAAAGGTATTGAAGCGTTGCAGCGTCTATGGGACTTCAAGCCGGACATCCCGGAAGAGGTGAAGGATATTATCCGCATCTCGCAGGAGTATGCGCGTGATCGGGAGAAGGCTGGTCTGGCCTATCAGGTGTTCGACCATGTAACAGTGAATATCGGTTCAATTCAGGGTGGAACCAAGGTGAATGTGGTAGCGGATCGCTGCACTGTTCAGGTGGACTCCCGCGTTCCATTTGGTGTGGATTACCGCGATGTATTGGACCGTGCTCGCTCGCTTCTGCTTGAAGCAGGAATAGAATCGGAGCTGAAGCCGTTTGGTTTCCAGGGCAACGCAAACTGGACTCCAGCGCATGAACCAATCGTGAGCCAATTGGTGGAGAGCATCAGTGAAGTGAGCGGTGAAGAGGCATATGGTGTGCTGCAATGGGCATCCAGCGATGCACGCCACTTCCGTAATCATCAGATTCCGGTATTGCAATATGGTCCGGCAGAGCTGTCCACGATTCATAATTTTAACGAAAAAGCACCCGTATGGCAGATTATCCAGTGCGCCAAAGTGTATGCGCTGAGCGCGCTTAAATATTTGGGCGTGGAAGGTAAGGAAGATGAGACGTCATTGAAGAATTCGAATGGTGCGGCTTCCGAAGAAGCCACGACGTCCAAGCGCTAATTCTTTTTAGAAGGAGTAAAGCTAAAGGTTCAGAACGTAATGGCATGGGAGGGGAACAACATGACTGAACTGCTCGAAGTTTCGGATTTGCGGACAGAGTTCATTACGGGTGCAGGCGTGATACGCGCCGTGGACGGGATCAGCCTTTCCATACGGCAGGGTGAAACGCTGGGTATTGTCGGAGAATCGGGATGCGGAAAAAGTATTACATCGTTATCGATCATGCAGCTGCTCCCCAAAAAGATCGGCCGCGTGGCGTCAGGGGAAGTCCGTTTCCAGGGGAAAGACATGCTTAAGCTGTCCGGGCGTGAAATTCGCCGAATTCGGGGTAACCGAATGGCCATGATTTTTCAGGAGCCGATGACCTCGCTCAATCCGGTATTCAAAATCGGTAAACAAATTTCGGAAGCGGCACGATACCATCTGAAGCTGGGCAAAAAAGAGGCTTGGGCACGGTCGGTTGATATGCTTCGCAAAGTCGGCATTCCCCGTCCTGACAAAATTGCAGAACAATACCCGCACCAGCTCTCAGGTGGCATGCGCCAGCGGGTGATGATCGCCATGGCGATGGTATGCAGTCCGCAGCTGCTCATTGCAGATGAACCAACAACAGCCCTGGATGTGACCATCCAGGCACAGATTCTGGACTTGATGCGTGACCTCCAGCGGACAGAGAATATGGCAATCATGATGATCACTCATGATCTTGGTGTTGTAGCTGAGATGTGTGATCGCGTCATGGTGATGTATGCCGGGCAAGTGGTGGAAGAGACGGATGTCAAAACCCTTTTTGCCGATCCCAAGCATCCATATACTCGCGGTCTTTTGGCTTCGCTGCCACAGCTTGCGGGGGATCAGGATCGTCTTCAATCTATTCCAGGTCAGGTACCGAACCCCGCCCATATGCCGTCCGGCTGTCGCTTTGCTCCTCGTTGCCCGGTGAAGGAAGCACGGTGCGAGACGATACAACCCGAATTACTGGAGACAGCACCAAGTCATAGCTGTCGCTGTCTGCTGCAACAGGAGGGGATCATATGAGTGCGATATTGGAAGTCAGAAACCTCAAGAAGCATTATCCTATCCGCAAGGGCCTGTTTTCCAAACAGGTCGGTGCCGCCAAAGCCGTCGATGGTGTAACGCTGTCTGTGGAGCGTGGGGAAACACTCGCCGTGGTTGGAGAGTCCGGTTGCGGAAAATCCACCACGGGGCGTGCCATCCTGCGTCTGATTGAGCCGACGGATGGCGAGGTGTTCTTCGAAGGAAAGGATGTACGGAAGCTTCCGCCAGAAGAGCTGCGCCGTTTTCGTACGGATATGCAGATGGTGTTCCAGGACCCATACGCTTCACTGGATCCGCGCTGGACGGTACAGCGCACACTGGAGGAGCCGCTGCTCACCCACCATAATCTGAAAAAAAACGAGTTGAAAAGCCGAATCGAAGAGCTGATGGAAGTGGTCGGATTATCCCCCTATCAGGCACACCGCTTTCCACACGAGTTCTCGGGTGGACAACGGCAACGGATCGGGATTGCCCGTGCTCTCGCTTTGAATCCCAAGTTCATTGTGTGTGACGAGCCCGTGTCAGCACTGGATGTGTCGATTCAGGCACAGGTGCTGAACTTGATGCAGGATCTGCAGGAACAATTCGGACTGACGTATATGTTCATCTCTCATGACCTGTCTGTCGTTAAGTTCATCAGTGATCGTGTGGCTGTCATGTATCTGGGCAAAGTGGTCGAGCTTGCGCCCACATCCGAACTGTTCACCGAAGCGCTGCACCCATATACCAAAGCATTGATGTCCGCTGTTCCGGTTCCTGATCCGAATGTGCAAAAGGAACGAATCGTCCTGGGCGGCGATGTGCCCAATCCGGAAAATCCACCGTCCGGCTGCACGTTTCATACCCGTTGTCCGTATGTGAAGGACGAATGCCGCTCTGTTATTCCGGAGCTGCGGGAGATTTCACCAGGACGCCAGGTGGCATGTCATTTGTATTAGAAGTGATCATTTGAGCTGAAAAATACGTTCGGAAAATGCAAACAAACCTCCAGTTTACTGGGGTTCTGTTTGCGTTTTTCTTTTTTTATCTTCTCTTCTGCCTTTATTTCTGACGATAGTATCTCCATATTAAGAAATGGGTAAAAATTTTTCTCCCTTCAACCGATATAAACACAGAGAATGCAACATGAAATGTAATTATTCATGATCAAGATGACTATAAAAAAGCTTCTATTGAAACTGAAGACAAGAAGGGTATGAAAACATCTATGGATGAGGAAGTTCAAATTCAATACATTAATTTCTCGGTCGGAAATCAGATTTGTGCGCTTCGTATTGATGAAGTTCATGAAATTATCAAAATGCTCCCGGTAACCACCGTTCCTTTTGGAAGCCCTGAGATTAAGGGTTTCACGCCCTTGTACGGAAAAGTGGTCTCTGTTGTGAGTGTGCGCGTCCTGCTCGGCATGCCTGATGAGGAGACTACACCTTCCACTCGTATCATTGTTGTGCCGTACCACGACGATTATGTACCGCTCGTCGTCGATTCCGTGGATTCCGTGGTGATGTATGATCGGTTTGAAGAGCCTACAGAAGAATATCGTCGCTACACAACGGGAATATTCAAGGAAATCGCACACAATGACGATCATGAGGCGGGCATTCTTAATTTGGATGTATTGCTCGGAAATTTAACCAAATCGCAGTAAAAGCAACGTTGAAATGTTATAAACAAAGCACATATCCGCTTGATTATAATAATGCTCCTTACCCCTTTGTGGGGATGAGGGGCATTTTTTATTGTGATCACCTTATCCTTGAATGCAATGAGGCGGTGTGTTTCACCTTTTAACAGCCATACATAATATAGTATGAAGCGGTTTGGAGATGGTTTTTCGAAGCAATGTAGCACTTTTTATCCGTAAAAGTTTTTAAATCCGAGCATTTTCGTATATGATGGAGAGTAACAATGCGAAGGGATGACGGGAGACTGTAATGATGCAATCGCTGTATGGAGTATGGCTTGGTGACGTATTTTTTTGTTTTTCCGGTGAAACATCGGAACCACGTGTGGATGCGTGGAGCCACGTGGTACGGAAGCTGAATTTTGGCGACGGGGGTCGTCTGTTTCAGCCTGCCGCTCTGCGACTTGCGGAGCTTCGTTGGCCCAATCCGATGCGTAATGCCGCGGAAGCGAAGGGTACGAAGCGACGTCAATTGCTCGGACGGACGTTGGAAGGGCTCGCAATCTCGCCCAAAGATACATTCAAGCTGCTGCTCCATTGGGACGACAGTATATTGAACGCGGCGGGAATTCAGGCCGGAGAAGAGATTCGCTACTGGGTAAAAGCAGCACAGTTTACACAGGAACTGCTGCTGCGCGGAGAATTTGCTCCGTCGGCTGAGTTTGCGGCCAAGACGGGGGCGCGTCGTCGCACCGGACAGGAAACGTTGACAGGCGTATGGCGTCCACGTCTGTTGCAGGAAGCGGATGTAGAACGATTCCGGGAGTTGGCGGAATCTATGCCGCCGATCGGATTGTCTGCTCCTGGAGCATACGCATCTTCTGAACCGGAATCACGGGAGGAAGCGGGAGCGGCCGTATTATTTTCATTTATGAGCGGAATGATCCATGCGGTTGTTACGGGTGAGATGGAAAGCATGGACAGTGAGCTGTCTCGTTACCGCACGCCATTCCGGCGTGGGTCCTCTCCGGTAGCAGAGCTGTGGTGGAATAGTCTGATCTCGATGTTCCGTCCGGTGACGGTGCAGGGACCTACGGAAGAAATGGCAGAACTCATTGGAACGCTGCAAGAAGCTGGCGGCACTGCGAAACCCGTGGTAGGCAGTGAAGAAACGGCTCCCACGGAAGGTGAGTTGAAGCTGGTACTGCGGCTGGAACCGCCTCTTGGTGATCATGAATCCTTGTGGGGGATTACCTTCTGGGCAGACAGTGTGCAGGAATCTGGCCTGAGATTGCCTGCACGTACGATCTGGGCTCATCCGGAACGAGATCTGGACCGAGGCAAAGTACGTTATATTTCAGCTGCAGAACAGCTCCTGATGGCGCTGGGGCATGCATCAGAACTGGCACCGGAGCTGGAACCAGCGCTTCTTCATGCACGACCGGAAGGAATGAAGCTGGAACAGCAAGCCTTTTTTGAATTTTTGACCTACGCTGTGCCTCGTCTGCAGAAGGCGGGAGTAACCGTGTTAATGCCTTCCCGCTGGAGCCGTGCAGGGAAACGCCGCGCTGGACTACGTCTGCAAATGCTCAATCGGGGAATAGAAAGACCGGTTGGGGCTCCGTCTGCACTGGGTATGGAGCAGCTGGTTGCCTTTAAGGCAGAACCGATGCTGGACGGCAAACCGGTTACGGCGGAGGAGCTGGCTGCGCTTGCAGAAGCAACGGTACCTTATGTGATGTTCCGCGGCGAATGGATTGAAGTGGATACAAAAGAGATTCGTCAGGTTCTGCGTTATATGAAAAAAGAAGAAGAACAATATATGCCACTCTCCGAATGGCTGCATCTGGCAGCGGAAGAAGGCGAAGATACGGCATGGAAGGGGCTTTCCGTCTTTGGGGCGGAATCCGAGGGGCTGCTGTCCTTTTTGCTCGACGGACAGGTGCTCCGCAGCATTGAGCCTCGGCAGGTTCCGGCAGAGCTGCATGGCGAGTTGAGACCCTATCAAGAGCGGGGGTATCAATGGTTATCCGCCATGCGTGAGCTTGGGTTCGGAGTATGTCTTGCCGATGATATGGGACTGGGGAAAACGATACAGGTTATTACCTGCCTGCTGGACTTGAAGCATGAGGAACAGCAAGCCGCGGAGGAGGAAGCACGTGAGCACGAAGCGTTTATGGGGATGGAAGAAGAGTCCGCGAACGGTGAACAGCCGCACGTGCATGATGCGCATCTGCCTGCACTTATTGTGTGCCCTACCTCGCTGCTTGGGAACTGGCAACGTGAGCTGAAGCGGTTTGCCCCGAATCTGTCGCTATATATTCATCATGGCGGACAACGGTTGCACGGCAATGCCTTCCAGGCGGAAGCACAGTCCCATGATATTGTGCTGACGACCTATCATCTGGCTGGCCGGGATGGCCCGGATCTGGCTTCGTTGCACTGGTCTACCGTTGTGCTGGATGAGGCGCAATATATTAAAAATTACCGCACAAAGCAAGCGCAAAGCGTCATGCGCCTGTCTACGCCGCATCGCATTGCGATGACGGGTACGCCAGTGGAGAATCGACTAAGCGAGCTGTGGTCCATATTCCAATTCCTTAATCCGGGGTATTTGGGTACGGCTTCTTCATTCCGCCAGCGCTATACCGGACTGGGCCCATCCGAAGAAAATGCAGCTTCTTTGCGTGAGCTTCATCGGCTTGTATCGCCCTTTATGCTGCGCAGGCTGAAAAGTGATCCGGATATCCGCAAGGATCTGCCGGAGAAGCTGGAACTGAAATCCTATTGTTCCCTGACACCAGAGCAGACCGTTCTTTATCAGCGGGTGGTGGATGACCTGATGGGTGGATTGGATGGACGAAACGGTATCGCCCGTAAGGGAATTGTGTTATCATCACTGACCAAGCTGAAGCAAATCTGTGATCATCCGGTGCTGGCGGACAGCAGCCGGAAGGAACATGGTAAGGCTGAGGCATCCGGCAAAATGGAACGTCTGCTGGAATTAGTGGATGCGATCCGTGACAACGGGGAATCTGCGCTGATTTTCACTCAGTATGTGGCGATGGGGGAACTGCTCGTATCCAGGCTTACACAACGGTATGAGGAAGAACCGTATTTCCTGCATGGTGGTGTTTCGAAGTCGCAAAGGGATGATATGGTGGAAACCTTCCAAAAAGGGGAGGGCCCATCCTTGTTTGTCCTGTCTCTTCGTGCCGGGGGTGTAGGCCTGAATCTGACGCGTGCCAGTCATGTCGTTCACTACGATCGGTGGTGGAATCCTGCGGTGGAGAATCAGGCGACAGACCGGGTATTCCGAATTGGGCAGAATCGAAACGTACAGGTGCATAAGCTGATATGTCAGGGTACCCTGGAGGAACGGATTGATGAGCTAATTGAGAGTAAAAAGGCACTTTCTGAGCAGGTGGTCGGTTCCGGTGAGAACTGGTTGACCGAGATGTCGGATGATGAGCTGCGTGGCCTGATCTCGCTTCAGGGAGAGACATGGCTGTAGGTTGCGAGAATAAATAGTAAATGCAAAATATAGTGATAGGAAGGGGGATTGTTGTGAGCGAAAAATGGAATGTAGAGCTGCATATGTCCCCCGGTGGATGGACAGCAGAAGTAAGTGCGGCGTCTGATGCAAGCAAAGAAGCATTAGACGCCGCAGGCAAGACCGAATCAGCCGAAGGCTTGTTCACGGTAACAGGCACGCTGCCACAGCTCAGTGAAGCTGAACGCGAGGCTGTGCTGGCACAGCTGCGCAAGCGTCCGCTGGCGCTGTACGCGCTGCTGCGCGGCGGCCCTGCCCCGGCGGAGCTCGACGGGCTGCTGCCGCAGCATGCGCCAAGCGAGGCCGTGCCGGGCACAGCCGTTGGCAGCTCTCTGAGCGCGGGCGGCGCAGCGACGTGCACCTGCGGCCGCCCGGGCTGCGCGCATGCCGAGGCCGCTGAGCGCGCCGTTGCCGCGCGCTTCGCGGCCGAGCCGCTGCTGCAGCTGGCGCACGCCGGCCTGCCGCGCGAAGCGCTGCTCGCCGGCGTGCTGGGATCATGGGCGGAGGAACTCGCCCATGATCCCAGCGGCCCCGGCCGCGCAGCCGAAACGGCCGGCCGCCCGCAGGCGCGGGGCGGCGAAGGCGGCGCAGCCGTCGGCGAGTGGATCGCCGAGGCAGCTGCGGACGGCGCCATGCACCAGCCGGGGCCTGGCTTCGGCGCCGTGAAGGTGCGGCTGGCGCAGCCGGGGAAGCCCCCGGCAACGCCGGAGCTGGCGGCGCTGCTGCCAGGCGTGCCTGCCACCGCAGGGCTGGCATTGATCCGCGAGCGCGTAGCTGCGCGGATGTGGGAGGCTGTCCAAAAGAAGAAGAAGGACAGCCCGGCAACCAAATGATGCACCATTCGGAGCGGGGGAGATCTCAGATCATCCCCGCTTGTTTGTGATGTGCATCGGCGTAATCCTTTTTATCCAAAATGGATATATACATTTCTAATTCGCTTCTATGGCGTTGAACCTTGGGATAGGGCTCTAAAAGTCCAAAAAACGACCGTACAAGCTGTACACCCGGCATATCTTTAGGGTGACATCCTCTCAAGGAGGTCTTTACCGGTGGAGCTTCGCTGCAATTTAAGGTATACTGTCGCAGGGGAAGACAAGCCCACATGCACGAATACTGCAATTATTATTACTATGCGATAGGAGTTTTTACATGAAATTACGTACAGGACGACAGCGCCAAGTTGCGGTTATGCTGTCTTCACTTATGATATGCGGAGCTTTGTTATCCGCTTGCCAGGACGGTTCGGGCTCAGAGGAGAACCAGAATCTGAACGCAGCAGGAAGCGCACAACAAGAGTCGGACGGTACCACGGTTCATTTGACTGAGGATACTGGCAAGGATGGCAACAACACAGGTGGGGATGACAGCTCATCTTCGGACAATAACAATGAGGGTACAGATAGTGGTTCCGGCGATGCTTCAACTGGCGGAGAGGGTTCTTCTGACGCAGGCAATGGAGCCACATCAGAGGATCCCCTGATGGAGAAACGCAGCATTAGCGCACTGCAAACGACGATTGATGCACAAGCGGTAGTGACCAATTCAGAAGCGATGACAGTGATCGTTAACAAACAGCGCAGCTTGCCAGAAGGATACGAGCCGGATGATCTGGTGGAGCCTAACGTACCGTTTTCCTTCGACGGGCCGCATGAAAAGCGTCATATGCGCAAGGAAGCTGCCGAGGCGTTGGAGAAGCTGTTTGCCGGTGCCAAAGCGGACGACATTGAACTTCGTGCGGTTTCTGGATATCGTTCTTATCAGCGTCAGGTTTCGATCTATAACAACAATGTCAAAACCAAAGGTAAAGAATACACGGATCGTGTAAGCTCTGTGCCAGGCCATAGCGAACATCAGACCGGACTAGCGATTGACGTTTCCAGTCCAAGTGTAGGCAATGCCATAGAAGAGGTGTTTGGCACATCGAAAGAAGGCCAGTGGTTGGCTGAGCATGCCGCAGAATATGGGTTCATCATCCGTTATCCACAAGGTGAGGAAGCGATAACCGGCTATGTGTACGAGCCGTGGCATATTCGCTATGTCGGCACTGATCTTGCTCCTGATGTTGTGAAAAGTGGACTGACACTTGAAGAATACTTTGATGAGGCTAATATCAAGCTGTAAGCCTGGTGCTTCATCTTTTGATTGAGGACTAGGATCTCAATTTCATAAAGCCTCTGAATGATTCACCCTTGCCCAAGGCACGGGAGATCACTCAGGGGCTTTTTGGTTTGAGCTAAATTCAGTTATATCCTATTTTATTTGCTTGTTCAGCAGGTCGGCAGACTGATATAATTCATGTTTAATCAGGAGTTCAAATCACATGTAAAGCGAGGGAAAGCAGAATGAACAGACAGCAGGTGTTTACCGGTTCTCCATGGGAGCCGCTTGTAGGATATTGCCGTGCCATTCGTGTTGGCAACCGAATTGAGGTTGCGGGTACTACAGCCATGCAGGACGGTGTTGTGGTTGGAGCAGGTGATCCATATGCACAGGCGAGATTTATTTTGCAGACCATCGAAAATGCACTGAAAGAATTAGGAGCAGACATGTCTCATGTCGTGAGAACCCGCATGTTTGTTACTGACATTTCCCGGTGGGAAGAAGTGGGCAAGGCTCATGGTGAATTTTTTGGTCAGATCCAGCCTGTCGCTACGATGGTGGAGGTTAGTGCACTCATTGATCCTTTGCTAATGGTGGAGATTGAGGCAGAAGCGATTGTTGAAGCACAAGCTGAGGTTGATGCCGAAATAACGGAATAGAGCTATTATATATACATATATACAAAATGCAGTATCGAGAAATAACCTTACCCTAACCTCCATGAAGGAGGAAGCGAGGGATAAGGTTATTTCTGCATTGATATAGTGTGATCTAGCTCTACTGCGTCTACGCATAAGTAAGGCTAGCCTTCTTTTCTGGCAACTTATTTCGCTTCAGGTTGATCGGCTGGTGTTTCGATTACTACTTTCCAAGCCGTTCCGATTGGCGGCAAGCTGCGGGTCAGGACAGGGCTATAGAAACCAATCACTTTGGCACCTTTGGTTAGTTCCTCTGGTTTGATCGTTTCCCCTTGATGATTCACCAGTTCTGTATCTTTGCTAATGTTAAGGATAACATGGTCAGGTGATGTCTCTGTCAGGCGGGAGCCGGAGATCTCGATCTGAGTACCATTATTTTCTATTGTTTTTACATTTTCAATCGTGCCTGCTGTACCCAAAACTTCTTTAGGTTGTGCTTCGGATTCCGAAGCAGCAGTATCCAGTACAGTGACTTTGTAAGTCGGTGTTTGAGGCGGTAAACTGAGGGTTGCAATCTCTGAATGCTCAGCTTCCACGTTCATGCCAATGGTCAGATCAGTAAGCTTGATATCCTTGCCATCCGCGGATTTGAAAGCGGTATCCTCACCAACATTAAGTACGATACCATCTGTACCTGCACCGCCGATATGGATGGATTGATACTTGCCTTCGCTGTTAATTCCCGTAATGACCCCACGCTCAGTAACGGTTTTCACTTCCTCTTCACTGGAGATGGTTACTTGGTTACCTGTTGTATTCACTTGTGCGTGCAGTACTTTATCTGCAAAAGAAGCGGGTACAAACAGTGTGCCATTTGTGATCTCAGGCGCTGTTCCCAGCTTAAGCAGCATTTTATTAACTGAATACTGGTCTTTGCCTGTGGTAACGATTGTCCAGAGGGTACCCTTTGTCAGCTCAGCAGATTTGTTTTCCTTGTTCCATTTCAGTTCAATGCCAAGAGCTTCTGTGAGATCACGCAGTGCGATCATGGGTTCTTGACCATCCTTGTTCCAATAACCGTCAGTCATCGGTGCACCGTTCACAGATACTTTTACAGCTTCAGTTCCTTTGCTATCGGCTGATACGGAAGTTGAATTGACGGGCTGAATGCTGTCCAGGTTTGCTGCGTATGCGGCTCCCCCGCCCAGGGCCAAGGACAGGACCATCAGGGCGCTAACTTTTTTCATGTTGTTGTTCATCGTTGATTTCATCCCTTCTCATCTTGGTTATGACGCGGTAAACTCCTATTAAGGCCACGTTCCAAACTTATAGACGGGACAACTTCGTCCAGTGTTGCACTTTGAGGTAAATAATGTGAGCAGCATGTTAGTCTATTATTTGAAAAACAGACCACATTGCCGGTTATAAGAAGCAGGATGCGGTTAAGGATCAATGTGTGGAAGACGTGTGATTCAGAATTTGAAATAACCTTGGATTACATGGGGTTTTGGAGCATCCAAATATGAGGAGGGAGGCAATCATATGAGTGATATGTTGGTTGCGCTTTACCATTTGCCAGAGCAAGAGAGTGGACTGAAGAAGTTGGAGGAGTCCTCCATTGTCATCCGAAGAGCCATCGCACCAGAGAAGCAAGTTGTTCTGGATTGGGTGAGATCCCATTTTAGCCAGCCCTGGGTGGATGAATGTGATGTAGCTTTTGCACGTCAACCCGTGACTTGTTATATTGCGCTTGAGCATGGGAAAATGATCGGATTCGCTTGTTATGAAGCAACGTGTCGTAATTTCTTTGGTCCAACAGGTGTTGGTCAGGAGGCACGGGGCAAAGGTGTCGGTACAGCGCTGCTGTTGGCCTGTATGCATGCCATGAAGGCAGATGGTTACGCTTACGCAATTATTGGATCGGCGGGACCCGTGGATTTCTATGCTCAGACCCTGGGGGCCGTGAAGATCGAAAATTCAACACCAGGGATTTACAAAGGCATGCTCCGGGCAGACTAGACGATATTCATGTTCTGGAAAAGGAAGGGAGGAAGAAGATGACCAAGAGCAAAATGCTGCATATCGGCATGATCGGCACAGGGTCCATCTCGGATCTTCATATGAGGTGTTATGCCAAAAACGAGAATGCCGTCATTTACGCCATCTGTGACTTGAATGAACAGCGTGCAGCCGCGGCTGCTGAGAAGTATGATGCACAATCTGTGTACACCGATTATCGCGAGATGCTGAAGGACCCGCATGTGGATGCCGTTAGTATCTGTACGTGGAATAATACGCATGCCGAATTTGCCATCGCTGCCCTGGAGGCAGGTAAACATGTGCTGTTGGAAAAACCGGTAGCAACCAATGTGGAGGATGCGCTGCGGATTGAAGAGGCTGTGAAGCAAAGCGGATGTACCTTTATCGTGGGCTTTGTGCGTCGTTATGACAACAATATGCAGATGATGCGCAGTTTCATTGATGCGGGTGAGTTTGGTGAGCTGTACTATGCCAAAGCTTCTATCCTGCGTCGCTTGGGAAATCCGGGAGGCTGGTTTGCGGACAAAAACCGTTCCGGCGGTGGTCCGCTCATTGATCTTGGCGTACATATTATCGACCAATGCTGGTATCTGATGGGCAAACCGAAACCTGTTTCGGTGAGTGGCAATACGTATCGAAAACTGGGCAACCGTGCCCATATCGAGCATCTTTCTTTTTACAAAGCCGCAGATTACAGTTCCGCTGTCAACAATGTGGAGGATATGGCGAATGCGCTGATTCGCTTCGAGAACGGGGCTTCTTTGGCGGTAGATGTGAGCTTTACCTTGCATGCACGTGGGGAAGCATCTTCAGTCAAATTGTACGGTGAGCGTGGTGGAATTGAGCTGGAGCCCGAAACGCTAATCGTCACCGAGAAACACAATACGATCTTGAACATTGAACCTCAGACAGACTATAAAGGTCTCGATATTCACGGTGCCTTCCAGAATCAGATTGATCACTTTGTGGATTGTTGTCTGAATGGTACCGAGCCCATCAGCCCAATTGCGGATGGTGTGGCTTCGACAAGGATGCTGTGCGGAATCTACGAGTCAGCCGAAAAAGGTCAGGAGATTCGTCTGGACTGAAAAATTTAGATCCGTGTCTTTCGTGAAATAGTTGTTACACTTAAAATGTTCTGGTAGAAATCGATCTACCAGAACATTTTTTAAAATAGTAGCTTGGACTAATTTACAATATTCATTTCTCTGCAACTGGACTGGAATTACATAGCGCGTTTAGTCATTTTTTTTACTCGAAAAACCAATAACGCAAAAGATTAATCCTAAGAATACAAAAAATGGAATGAAGAGATTACTGAAAAATCCAGGGTATAACACTGTTAAATCAACAGAGATACCCTCTTTGCCAATACTTGTAATGTAGGTAGAGAAATAGGCAACCACACGTTCAAGAGTATATAAAAATCCTCCTAAAGATAAAAGTAATATGCCTGCAGTTCGGAAATTCATTTAAATACCTCCTTTATTTGAATTATTTTACAAATATATATTTTTCCTTTATTATGGATTATGTACCAAATTATAAACGAAAAGAGGGAATATATGTTGTCTATTAGGAAAAAAATTTTTATACCAGTTGTTGCAGCTTCATTATGTTTGGGTAGTTCTTTATCGTCCATAGCAATGGCCCAATCTATTGAGGATACGGTTGCTCCAGTTTCTAGTAATATTGAAAAGGTTATTGATGGAAAGAACTTTTCCATCTCACCCAATGTAGTTGGAAAAATAACCGATGAGGAATTGAAAGCTATTTCTCAGCAAGCTAATGGAACAGGGGATATCATCATTTCAAATGTTATTGAAGGTACAAATCAAATCTCTCCTTTTTCACAAAACACTGTCTCTCCAAGTGCATGGTATGATACTCACATTATTTGGGATATTACTAAACAAGTAACTCAAAGAGATACTCCCTTAGCTGCTCAACAGATAACAAGCGTTGGCCAGTCTCAAGAAAGAACTATAAATACCACATACAAGTTGAGTGCTAATGTCTCTGCTAGTGTAACGATTCCATCTAGTTTAAAAACCTCAATCGAAGCTGGGTTGGCTAGTGAAATTACCCAAAGCATAAATACTAAATATTCAGGACCGAAAGTTGGTAGCGGTATTGTTTCTTATGTTTTTTGGATAACGCCATTCGTAAATCGCGGAACATGGAATGCAACAGGAAAAGGTAATTTCTCTGGTGACATTTCTGGGCCCTATTCTGGATCGTGGCAAGAACCTAATAAATTCGTAGAATGGACACAAGCAATTAAATAATTCAGCGAATTAAGAAAGAGGCTGTCTCAAAAGTTCTTAGAAACTATCGGTGAATAATAGTTACCATGGGTACTTGCAAAAAAGCCGAAGCAGAGGTTCATCCTGCTTCGGTCCTTTTGCATTTTTCCGTCATTGCGGCATTTTTAAGCAGATTGTGGGCAAGGCAAAGCCACTCGACCTCCAAGCTTACTTTTTGCAAGCTGCAAAGCAGGAATCTCTGGAATACCCGGTTGTTTTTGATTTGTCAAAATAAGCTTTCAGGCTCCGCATACGCCGAACCGAAAGGATATACCTTCCTCGCTACGCAGGGGACAACACCCTTTGGTTGATTCATTGATCGTGATCAGACGAAACGGATGTACATTTACTTTTCAAACCCTTCCAACACGATTTTACCAATTGCAGTGCCCGATTTGCTCTTTCGGTAGGCTTCCAGCAAGTTAGCTGCATTAATTGGTTCAATCCGCTCTGCCATCGTTGTATGAATCTTGCCCGCATCCACCAGATCTGCGATTTCATTAAGTAGAAGATGTTGTTCAATCATATCATCTGTCTGGAACATTGGGCGGGTGAACATCATTTCCCAAACGAGCGTTACGCTTTTTGAGAATAACTTTTGAAGTTGGGCTGGTTTTTCGAATGGCAGAATAGAACAAATTTTTCCTTGCGGCAAAATAACTTCTGCCATCTCATCCATATGCTCATCTATATGATTTAGCACGAAAATATATTGTACACCAGCGAGTCCGAGATCTTTAAGTTGTGGTCCAAATGGTTGATGATGGTTGATCACATGGTCTGCTCCGTTTGATTTTACCCAAGAGACTGATTCGGGACGAGAGGCAGTTGCTATAACTTTAAGTCCAGCCAACTTGGCTAATTGAGTAGCGATCGATCCGACGCCTCCCGCTGCCCCGATAATAAGCATAGTGTTGCCTTCGTTATCCGATGCATTCCTGGAAATGCCCAAGCGCTCATAAAAAGCTTCTCCTGCCGTAAGGCTTGTCAGAGGTAAAGCTGCTGCCTGGGCGAAATCCAGATTTTTCGGCTTTCTGCCGACAATTCGTTCATCCACTAAATGAAACTCGCTGTGTCCGCCTGGTCGCATATTGCTCCCCGCATAATACACTTCGTCACCAACGTTGAACAAATTGCAATCGGAGCCGATGTCCACTACTACGCCCGCTACATCACGACCAGGCACGGTCAGGGATAAATCGTCCGGATGTTTGGAAAGATGAGATCTCCAATCCGTCGGATTAACAGACACCGCCTTCACCGCAACGAGTAAATCCTTTCCTGTAGGTTTTGGTTTCTCAACTTCTACCTCCTGAAATGGTGGTATGTCGGTCTCTAGCCCAGGTTCGTAATATCCGAACGCTTTCATCATGATTGGATTTCCCATCGCTATAGTTAACCTCCTCGTAGAAATAAGTTATACATAAAATATATAGTATAATATCGAAAATAAACAGTAGTATCATTTTTGGTTTATAGTATCAATAATGATACTACTGGGGCTGAATTGTAAAAAAATAAAGACTTCCGTTACTCCGAAGCAGGTCATTGGCCTGAATTCATCGGAGAGGAAGCCTTTGTGATAAGAGTTCATTTATTCAGCGGTGAGTTCTCATACCCTGGATCATCATAATCCGTATCTTGCAGCCGTGAAAGTACGTTCATGCTCTCAATCGCCTGCCGGGTATCCGAGGTGCCATGGTCGTAAAGAAACGTGTACAGCAACGTCATGCCATCTGAGAATTGTTCTGTGGCCTCGTCATGATCCGCCGATTTGTAGGGTACCGGAGCCCGTTGCAATGTATAGGCATCTTCATCCTCCAGCACTTTCATCAGGTCTTTTAGCCGATTTAGCTGTTCTTCGTCCACCATGACTTCAAAGGGTGTTGATTCGTTCTTGGTCTGTTCGATGAGATTATGGGTTACCGATACAAAGTAATGCTTTTTGCCGTCCTGCATAATCCAACCTCCATTCTAAAATGGAAAAAAGACGCTTCTACTGTTAATAAACAGCAGGAAGCGTCCTGAAACGAATGGCAATCGTTCATCTTCGTCTTACTCATCAAGGTGCTCGGTTACAACCGACCATCCATTGCCTTTCCCATCTAAACGACCTTGCTCAAAAAAATCAATTCCATTAACTGTGATACTCACTGCAACCATTTCTGGTTCATTTTCTACGGGATCTACAACAATAAATCCTTTGTTCAATAAATATGTGATCGTTCTCTGTCTCTCTATGTGTGCATCCGGATAGAATCTTTTTTTGGGGACGATACAAGCAGGATTTTCAGTAAACCATATAGTATACAGTTCTTGTAATATGTCGAATCTTTCTTGTATCCGCTCTTTAATTACTGCTTCCAGTTCCATAACTCACCTCTTCTAATTTTGAGCAAAGGGGCTATCTGAAAGGGACGTTTCTCTCGCTCCATGCGTTAACGAACCTTCAGCATCCTAAAAGGCTAATTCTCAAAGATTACATATTTTAACGAACTTCAGTGAACTTATTTAGGTATCAAAAGGCTTTAGGACCTAGAACCGGCCAAAATAGATGAAATAAGGTCTCTGTGATTCGTTACAACTCAGCTCTAAGCAAATCGAAGCAAATAGCGTGTGCTAGTTTTGTTAGGCAAAAAACAAGAGCTGCCAACCTGCATACACTCATGACTTACGGGACAGCTCTTCCTCTGAACGTCATATAATGTGCATTGGTTATACTTGCTTGTTACCTTCCGAACCGGCTAGTTACCGGAACCTTACGGGTGCCGGCCTCCATGGTGCCTGAACATAGCGGACAGGGCGGAGGACCAGAGGTCGCCTTTTTAGATGACTTGGCAGAAGCACCATCAGGTTTCTGACGAAGCCATGCTTTGCAGGTGGAAGAACTGCACTTCCAGATTGCTACGGTCTCTGTACGTTCTGCACCTGAAGAATGCGACCCCGAACTGCTGGAGGACGAAGCGGTCTGACTTATACCCGTGGTGCTGAACGCCGTGTGATTGCGAATCACCCCGCTGCCACGCCGTTCGCTGAGCCGATCTTCGTCACGTTCATCGAGTACTTCAAAATCACGCCGATCACTTTGACGGATTGCGCTGCGCTGATCTGCACCACGCTGAACTGGACTCACTGCATCCCGTCCCTGCGGCCGCGAACCTGAACGGGCGTATGCTGCATTTCCATTTCTACTCTCATTGCCGTTAGCTTTACCATTCGTGTTCCCGTTACCCTTCCAGTTGCTGCTACCGCTGCCATATGACGCGTGATTGCCATTTGGGGCATCCTCGCGGTTTTTGCGTTTGTCCGGTACCTCCATGCCGAAGGCCTCCAGTAGAAAGCGGGAGACGTCTGCTGGCTTGCCGTGATGACTTGCTGGCGATGTAACATATAAGTACTGTTTGGCTCGTGTGATTGCGACATAGGCGAGTCGTCGCTCCTCTTCCAGAGCCATGTCTAGTTCGGCATCAGTCTGCTGCACAGTAAGAGCAGCCTTCTGGTCTTCAGGGATATCCTGCCGCAGTGCAGTGCTGTGAGGCACAATTCCTTCGCTGGCGCCGATCCAGTATACACATGGGAATTCAAGTCCCTTGGCCCGGTGAATCGTCATCAGTTGGACTGCATCGCTGTCCTGTGAACGGCGCAGTGATTCCATCTCGCGGTGTCTGCGGGAGAGTTCATCGGCGAATTGGATGAACTCTTCAACGGTTTCGAATTTTTTGGCGGCAACTTCGAATTCGTCCAGTGTCTCCAGCATCGTTTCCTTATAATGAGTAAAGATGCTTGGATCACCGCTTTCCATATACTTGTCGTAAAACTGGCGGCGCATCTCCTGGATCGCGATCACCGGTTTCAGCTTCGTCAGTGATTTGATCAGCTTGATACGTTCCTTGACCTGTTCCTGCTGAAAAGGCTTCAGCTTGTCCCATTTGGCCAGATGGATGAGCGGATATTTCTTCGCTTGCTGCTCTTCACTGCGTTGAATCCACTCCAGTCCTGCATCGCGGGAAACATAGAGAGGCCCAAGCGCACTCGGCAGAGCATCTACAGCACGTGGATTCAGGGACAAGCGCATATGATCCATTAAAGGTCGAATCAATGACTGGTCATAGAAGACCGGGGAAGCACCATGTTGTACAAACGGCACATCTTTCAACACAAGCTGCTCAAATATAGCCCGACTGCTGCTGGCTGTCCGATGCAGAATCGCGATATCTCGATACGTATGAAGACCTTCCTCGACTTGCTGACACAACTGGTTAACAACCCAAGCTGCTTCTTCCTCGGCATTGGAGGGGGTTGCGAACCGGGGCGCATCTCCACGATGTCCGGCTGCTCGCAGCCGCTTGTCACGTCTTCGTTTGTTCCGGGCGACCAATTCACTGCCCAGTCCCAGAATACGCGCATCGCTGCGGTAGTTGATATCCAGCGTCACGATGCGTGCACCGGGGTAAACTTTATCGAATTCCAAAATGGATTCCTGCCGTGCCCCATTAAACGTATAGATCGTCTGGTCATCGTCTCCAACAACCATCAGGTTGCGGTTGGCGGCAGCCAGTTTTTGTACAATTTCATATTGCAGACTGTTGGTATCCTGGAACTCATCGACCATGATGTACTGAAAACGCTGCTGAAGCGGCCCCAGTACAGCAGGATCACGAAGCAGAGCCGCAGCTCGCAGCAAAATATCGTCAAAATCCATTTTGTTACGATCCCGCTTCCAGGCTTCATAACCAAGGAGAACACGTTTGGCATCCCGTTCCTCCTGTGATTTCTCGGGAAGATCGCTCGTCTCTGAGCCTTGCATTTTCCAAGCGGACAGCATAGCCAGCAGACTCTCAGGCTGAAAAGCCTCACTCATGCCATTCTGACGCAGGAGCATCTTGAGCACGGTATGCTGCGCACGGGACTCACCAAAAATCTCCTCCTGCACGCCGTAATGACGCAGCAGCGTCAACGCGAACGAGTGGAATGTACGGGCCTGCACCGCTCGTGCGGCTGCAGGACGAATGCCAGGCAGCGATGCGATGCGGTCTTTCATCTCAGTGGCAGCTTTGTTCGTGAACGTCACCAGCAGGATGCTTCCCGCGTGAGCACCACTAACCTCCATCAGGTAGCCAGCACGTGCAGCAAGTACGGTTGTTTTGCCGCAGCCAGCTCCTGCGAGAGTTAACAGGGGTCCTTTGCCGTGGCGAACCGCTGAGATCTGGGGTCCGTTCAGACGGATGCCCACCTCTTCCAGAGAGCGGAAATAAGGCGCATCCCGTTCATCGCTGGCCACAAGTTGCCTACTGGTCTCCAGCGGAGCTGAAGGGGATTGGGGCAGGGATGCCGCCGGGGTAACCCCGAGCGGACGGGGGTAAAACGTTGAGTTCGGACTTAACATCATTCATCCACCTCTATATGCATTCAGGGATAGGACTATCCCAGCTTAAAAGTAATTCATTTGCCCTTTTCACAATCGCATTGTAAATTGGTATGATAGGAATAACCGCCCAAATAGGCGGATCAGCAGGGCCAAAGCTTCATTATACCCGAACGTATGGTCCTGACGAAAGCCCCCGAATTCATCCGGCATCGACAGAAAACGGGCATTCACGCGAGATTTCGCAACTTTTTGGCATGATATCGTATAAGTTATATACTATAAAAAAATCAAATGAAAATGGGTTTTGGAACAAATGGGTGTTGAATCAAAAGGTTCAACTCTGACGGGACAGAGGAGGAGAAGTCATGAAACTGCTTCAGCGAATTAAAAACGGAGCAAACAAAGCAACAGAGCGTGCGCAGCACGCCGTTGAAATCGGAAAAATAAATAATCAGATTGTGGGCTTGCAACAGGAGCAGGAAGTCCATTTTACAGATATGGGTCGTATCTTCTATGAAGGTTATCGCGCACAGGACATGACGCGTGCCGAAAAAGAGATGGTGGATCTATCAGGGCTGTGCGATGAATTGCAGGATGAGATCGATGGTCTGCGCAACAAGATTGCACAACTCAAAAATGAGCGCTTATGCGAGTGTGGACACGTCGCTTCATTGGACGCCAACTTCTGTCCGAAATGTGGACGTAAGTTGGGTGAATTCAAACCCGCAGCAGCATCTGTAGGGGCAACAAATCCTGCGAGACAGGAAGCAGCCGTGGCCCAAAGCCCGGAGCGACCAATCTATGATGCGCCAGTTGAAGAGGAACTGGAGGAAGCTGAGCCGTATCACACGGTAATTCCGTCCATTGCGGACCTGGAGACCGAATCCGAGTATAACAGTACGGAATTTACCCAAGAGGAAAAGGAAGCCTTTGATGCCGAGTGGGAACGCCGTCGGGATGAAGAAATGCAACGGGAGCGCGAGCGCCAGCAGGAGCTGGATGAGCGTATTCGGTACTGGAAAGAAAATAATCCGATCGTGAACACGGTGGACGTACAGACCGAAGTGCCACGCGAAATGGTGAATTGTCAGATTTGCGCAGCAGAGCTGCCTAAAGGTTCGAAATGGTGCCCACGCTGCGGAGCAGAACAGATCTGATGCAGTAGACGCGCTGCCGAACCATTGTGTGGCAGCGCTGGTTGCTTACAGCATGGGGGGACGGGAATATGGACCAACTGCTGCATCATTTGCGTCATCTGGGGTTTACCGAGATGGAATCTAAAATTATGGTCGAACTCGCTCGTCAAGGCTCGGCCTCGGGATATGAGGTTGCGAAAAGGCTGGGTGTGTCCCGTTCCAATGTATATGCCACCCTGCAACGGCTGGAACAGCGGGGATTCCTGCGTTGCAGCGCAGGCGAGCCCGCGAAATACAGTGTCTTGAAGCCTGAGGAAATGACAAGCATGATCTCCGGTCAGATGCGTGCATCTCTTGAATATGTGCAGAGCAGTATGCCGCAGCATGAGCCGGAGAAGCCGGTCTTTTACAACATTGAAGGCGACAAAAATGTATTTGAGAATCTAAGCCGTGAACTGGCTGAGGCCAAACATGAGATTGTGGTGGACGTGTGGCGTGAGGAAGCGGAGTTGTTGCGTGCCGACTTGCAGCGTGCCGAAGACCGAGGCGTGCGCCTGTTATGGTCATGTGATGGTGGAGAGGGTATTATGGATCAGCCCGCTCCTTGGCCTGGTTTGCCTTCATACGTAGCCGGTAATGGCCGAAAGTTCTCTTTAGTGATTGATCGTCGTTGGTGCATGTTAGGGATGCGTGGGGAATCTTGCGCCACTCAAGCGATGGTGACAGAACATCCGGTCATGACCGGACTGCTGCTGAATCATTTTGCTCAGGAATTGGTGTTGTATGAACTGGAGCAGGATATGGGGGAAGAACTGGAGTCTCGATACGGGCCTCGATACCAAAACCTCTCGGCACGTTATTGGTCAGTACCTTCAGAGTGAGTACGAACTCCAAAATACATGCTTAAAGGAAGCAGGCGTTGCCATGAGGCAGACGCCTCTTCATGCTAGTTAACAGAAGCAGTGATGTTCATCACAGCAAATGTTCCCTGTTGAGCTAATGTAATAGGGTATGAATTCATGCTATTTTTGAGAAAATGAAGCTATGAACGTAACTTTATCATAGGCAAAATTGGTTAGTTTTTGGGCACATGAACTAACGCTTCAAGTACATTGATATAATATTCCGTACCGTGTGGCACGAACTCGTCTGCTCTAATCTCGCGCATGTGACGTGTTTGAACGGGAAGAGGAACAGAGTTACTATTTGCCTGATCCACCTGATCGGACGCTGACTGCACGGCTTGCACTCCTGCGGCTTGAATCACATGGGTTTCGCCACGGAACAAGGCAATCAGGTCATCCAAAGGCACTTCGTAGAGGCTGTCGACTTCGCTTGCCTGCAAGGTATAGGCTTCGAGGGGCTGGTTCAAGCACAGGCCAAAAACAGAGCTGAATTCCCGATCGATAAAAGGTACACCGCGAACCTGTCCTTCAAGTTGCTGTCTTGCCGTCAACAGGTAGGTCAGCGTTTCAAAAGGCGTTTGTACGTCCAGTTCTTCCTCAAGCTCACGACTGGCTTCATGCAGCTGTTCTCCAGCTGTGAGATGCCCTGCTGCGGTAATGTCGTAACATCCGGGGAAGGTATCCTTGATATCCCGTCTTCGCTGAAATAGAACCAACCGCTGTGAACCTTCGTCTCGCACGATCCAGCAGTGGAATGAACGATGCCAGAATCCCTCGGCATGGACCACACTGCGCAGCTCTGTACCTATCCAATTTTGCTGATCGTCGTAAATATCGAAACGTTCTGGGGTCATGATACGTATCTCCTTATATAGCAAGTTTTAAAGTTCAAAATTTCACAAAGTTTGTTTTAAACGAAAGGGGAACCATCTTATGGAATGCATTGTACACTTTCAGGTCATTTATCCGCAACCTCAGGAACGTAAAAGTCTTAGAGGTCTTATATTTGTTGGACAGGGTCAGGAACCGGCGAATAGCCAGCTAACAACAATGTTTAAGGATATGGGATTTAATGTACGTTTGGAAGACGAGAGCCAATTGTTGTTTAAACCTGTGGATGCGTCGATGAATTTTGATTATATCCGGGTAACAGAGCTTGATACCGGGGAAGAGGTTTATAAGGAAGATCGGGATTTGAAGTCGATTTTGGAACACTTGTTGCCGCGTCGATTCTAGTTTGTAAGCATGGTGAGCGTAAGGATAATAATGACAGTAGAGCAACATACCCTGCTTGTGAGATAAGAAAGAAAGGCCCCACCTTTACGGTGAGACCTTTCATGTGGGAGCCGATTTGATTCCACCCGCCCCGTGCGGGATTGCAACAACACGGATGAAGAAGTATTGCTGACAGATCAAGCAGGAGTTTTTTTTACATAAAGCTTTAATAAAATGTACCTCTACTGACCTCTATATAGAGTTTGGGTACACTTTAAATTCTGATGAACTTGAAACATGGAATCGATTAAGCTGTTGCGCCGTTACCTTCTGCTTCCAGCTCTGAAGTACAGTGTGAACAGCGAGTAGCCGCAGCCGGGATTTCGGACAGACAGTATTTGCAAGCCTTGGTCGTTTTTTGCGGCTCGGGCTTTTTGTGTTCTTTGCTTTTGATGTAATTGATACCCTTCACCAGCATGAAAATACAGAAAGCGACGATGAGAAAATCAATCATCACGTTGATGAACTGCCCATATGCAATTACCGTAGCGCCAGCCTCATTGGCTTGAGCGAGAGTTGTGATCTCCTGTCCGCTGGCAGTTCGCATATCCCAATCCAGATTGAAAATTTTCTGACTGAAATCAACCCCTCCAAGCAACTTACCTACCGGTGGCATGATAATGTCATTCACGAGGGACGTAACAATTTTACCAAAAGCAGCCCCGATAATGACACCGACCGCCAGATCGATGACGTTGCCACGTACAGCAAATTCTTTAAATTCCTTTAGTACGCCTTTCATGTCTGCAAATCTCCTTTACCCAATAAATTTATAATACAGGCGGCGTTTCCATCGATTCTCCGTTCGGACACGCGCTTCCGTTCTCATATTGTACATAAAAAAACCGCAGCAATCATCCCTTTAATGCAAATTAAGACAAGTTTCCGCAACTTCCATGAAAATACTTCTTTATTTCACGGCGCCGATTCGGTATACTTCTAACATTATCAGTTCCGTTCATACTTTTACATTCAGGTTCGCGATCATACATTGTAACGAATCATGGAGCTTAAAAAATTTAATATGCCGACTCGTATATGTGCAGGAATAGGCCTGCATGTTTCTACCCGATCACCGGAATGATCGGACTACGGGAAAGATCCTGCAAGGTTGTTAAGGTATGGAGAGAGATGATTATCGGGCAGTGTGTCTGAAAAAGGATGTTCAGGCAGCTTCATATCCCTTCTTGAATAGGGAGTTTGAGGTTTGCTCTAGTTATCCTGTTATCCTGCTCTTCCACTACATTATACTTGCAGTATCCATGCGGCTTGTCCACATATGTACAAGTCCGTCTTTTCCCGTCTCCGGTTCTTCCGCAGCGTGTAAAAAGGCGGGCTTTTTGTTTTTTTACAGAGGGGATCGAGGTCATGCAGGCTTCTGTACGGGATGGCGCACAGGGGGAAGAATTACGATGCAATTGTTAAAAGACAAGGTAATACAGGAAGGCATTGTCCTGTCCGACCAGGTACTCAAAGTGGATTCATTCCTGAACCACCAGATGGACCCGGTTCTGATGAAGGAAGTCGGTAAGGAGTTCATCCGCCGTTTTGAAGGGGAGAACATTACGCGTGTACTGACGATTGAATCCTCAGGGATCGCACCAGGCATCATGACTGCGCTGGAACTCAATGTTCCGCTTATTTTTGCACGGAAGCAGAAGTCACTTACACTCACGGAAGACATTCTGGTTGAGAAAGTGTACTCCTTTACGAAGCAGGAGACCAACGAAATTACAGTTGCGAAGAAGTTCATGCAGCCTGGAGACCGTGTACTGATCATTGATGACTTTCTAGCCAATGGCGAGGCAGCATTTGGTCTGGCCCGCATTGTGGAGCAAGTAGGCGCTGAAGTGGTTGGTATTGGCATCGTGATTGAAAAGGCGTTCCAACCAGGAGGCCGCTTGCTGAAAGAAGCAGGATACCGTGTGGAATCATTGGTTCGCATTGGGGCGCTGTCAGACGGGAAAGTTACGTTTGCGGACGAGGAGGTCACGATCTAATATGGCACGCGAACGTATTTTTCAGCGGCATCGGCATCCGATCAAAACGTTCTCGCTAGGTCTCCAGCACGTGCTGGCGATGTATGCAGGAGCTGTCGTTGTACCGATTATTGTCAGCAAGGCCCTTGGTTTTACAACGGAGCAGTTGACCTATCTGATTGCGATTGACCTGCTCGCCTGTGGTGTGGCAACACTGCTTCAGGTATGGGGCAATCGTTTCTTCGGAGTGGGGCTGCCCGTCATGCTTGGTTGTGCATTCCAGGCTGTATCACCGATGATTTTAATTGGGATGAAGAGCGGAGTGTCTGCCATTTATGGTGCGATCATTGCATCAGGGATATTCGTTGTATTGTTCTCAGGCATTTTTGGCAAATTGATTCGGCTCTTTCCGCCAGTCGTCACCGGATCAGTAGTAACCATTATTGGTCTGACCCTGATTCCGGTTGCGTTCAACGATCTCGGCGGCGGTCAGGGCGCAGAAGATTTTGGCAGTGGGGTTCATCTTCTGCTCGGATTCGGCGTATTGGTGTTCATCATTCTGATGACACGGTTCACGACAGGATTCGTTCGTTCTATCTCGGTGCTGATCGGCCTTCTCGTGGGCACAGTGGCAGCAGGGCTTATGGGTGAAGTGAACTTTGCTCCAATTCGCGAAGCGAGCTGGTTCCATGTCGTGCAGCCATTTTACTTTGGTACACCGACGTTTGAGATTGTGCCGATTCTGACCATGATTTTGGTGGCGATTGTCAGCGTGGCTGAATCCACGGGTGTATTTATGGCTCTAGGCAAAATTTTGGATAAAGACCTTTCTTCGAAAGATCTGGCCCGTGGTTATCGTGCAGAAGGTTTAGCAATTGTGCTGGGTGGTATCTTCAACTCATTCCCATACACGACCTATTCACAAAACGTAGGACTTGTACAGATGACTCGTGTCAAAACGCGCGATGTTATCGTTGTAGCGGGTGGACTGCTTGTGGTTATCGGCTTTGTACCGAAAATTGCTGCATTGGCACAGCTAGTTCCAGGTTCTGTTCTTGGCGGGGCCATGGTTGCATTGTTCGGTATGGTGGTATCGTCAGGTATTCGTATTCTGGGCAGCCAGGTTGATCTGAACCGTCATGAGAACCTGTTCATCATTGCCTGCTCTGTAGGCATGGGGCTGGGTGTAACGGTTGTGCCTCAATTGTTCGCAGGTGCGCCGGACTGGGCACAGATTATGCTCGGTAACGGAATTATTGCAGGTAGCTTTACGGCCATTTTCATGAATTTGCTGTTTAATGGTCTGGGTACTCAAGCAACGGCTGCCAAAATGGCTGAACGTCAAGCGGATGTGATCCTTGGAGATAACGGCAAGTCGGCGTAAAAAGTAAAGAGCTGAAATCGTCGTTGTTATTACCCGATGCCTTCATCATGTATATTATGTTAACTTTAAATTCCTCATGGATTGAATAATAAATGTTGTGAATAAAAAAGTTAAACGGCCTGAACTATTCAGGGGATGAATCATCTATCCTGTGAATCGTTATTGAAGGCATAATAAATGAAATAAACGAAACACCGGAGACCTTGCTCGTTAGAGAGCAGGAGATCCGGTGTTTTTTCTTTTTTTTGCCGAAAACAAGATGGATTATTATGTAGACTCACGGGATGAATTACTTTGGGAGGAAGCCGTTAGAGCGTTACATACTACAGATGGCGCAGCTGTTTCTCTGCAAAGTCTCCGACCCATGGCAGCTTCAGCCATTTGCCTTGCAGACTGGTCACCACCATGAGAAGCCAGACCACCACACCAAGCAAGGACAATAGCGATGCCAGCAGTGGCCCAAACAGTGGGAGGAATGCACACAACACATGACCGACCATAATGAGGCCAAATACCGTAACGGATTGAAGTGCATGAAACAGAACGAATCGGCTTCGTTTTTCTACAGCCAGAAAGACGATTCCACCTACAAAAGTGAACAGATAACAGAGCATGCCGGCAATATTTTCATCCAGACCGCTTGATGATTTCATGGGGGACATTCGGTCCAGCCTCCTTTGTCCTTTTTAACTAGGTTATGAGGGAGTGGGACAGAACTGAACCGGTTTGATCAAGGAATGTTCCAGATGGACAAAGAAAATGTAACACTCAGTATAGGTAAACTCCACGTGAGACTATAGATTCATTTGAAAATAGAAGTGCGTATATACACATCCAATTTGAGACTTTCTACATATTCAAAATATTCCATAAAATTCCGATTTAGATTTAGATGAAAGGGAGGGGACAGCAAGCTTCATTCGGAATTTGATATTACATAGTGTAGTTAGGGAGTGGAAGGAATTTTGGATTACACAGAGCAAGAGACTTGTCCGGAATGTGCAAACAAGATGAAAGTGAATCCGGGGTATAGCACCTGGTGTGAGAAGTGTAATTGGAATGTTTATGAGGATGAAAGAGGACAAGGAACAGATGAAGGGTTAAACGGGATGAACAGGAATGCTGATGAACGATCATCAGACCGATTGTTAGAGGAGTTTAAGTATAACGTCAATCGGGACCTTCCCTTCACTAAACAGAGGTTTTACACCTATTTTGTTGCTCTAACCGTGCATCTGTCAACGTTATCCATTTTGGGCGTAGCAATATTTTTCTTTTCAACCAATTCAACATGGCTGGGCATATTTGGTATTGCATTGCTTTTCCTCTGGATCACAATTATATTGCCATACCGGAAGCGACTTCCAGGCAGGGTGATCTCTAGAGACGATTATCCAGAACTGTATGGAATGATTGACGAGATAGGGGAGCGCTTGAATGTTCCACCTGTGGATATGGTCATCATTAGTGAAGAATATAACGCATACAACTTGCATCTCAAAAGAAAAAAGAGAGCACTTGTCCTGGGCATTCCCTTTTTTGCAGCCCTAACGTTACAGGAGAAGATAGCCGCCATTAGTCACCATATGAGTCAATTTGCACATCCGAACATTTCCAAAAGCTCATTGGTCGAGAGAGCCATGCATGTACTGAATTCTTGGATTGACACTGTTGATCCACAAGATAGCGGCCTGTTATATTGGGTGGTGTTTCCACTTATAATACTACGCTTATCGTTATTTGCTGTTATAGGCGGTATCTATGTATTGTTAATCAAAAGCATGCGGAATGAGATGCAGCGAGTATTCTACATCGCAGATAATGAAGCATCGGAGACAGCTGGCAGTGAGGCAGTGTTATCTCTATTATTGAAGGCCGAGATGGAAGGTCTTTTTGCACAAACGGCTGAACAGGTTGCGGAATATCAATATAACAAAGAGCTGTATGAGGAGTTTAGAAAACGGATTTCTGCCGTTCCAACTCAGGAAATTCTTCGTATTCAGCGGATACAGGAAATGAACGATACTCAAAACCGTAGCTACCATCCTCCAATGAAGAATCGCATCGAATTGATTCGTGAGCACTGGGCGATGATTCCTGCGTATCGGCCGGATGCTGCTAAAGAACGAAGAATCAATGAGGAGTTTCGACAGCTGGAACAGCGTTCCCAGAAAATTCTTCTTAACGATCTAAGGGATGCAAGCTAACCCTCTGTATATTGCATATAGTATAGGAAACAGGGCAGCACCAACCAATGACTGGTATGATGCGCCCTAGTTTTAAAGTGATTTATTGCGTTCAGAACTTAACGGTCGCCACGCTGAAAGTGTCTTCGTGGGTGGGTGATCTTGCCGATTTTATCGGTGTCATTTTCTTTAGGAACCAAACGCTCGTCAGTACGACCTTCGTGATGGTTGTCAAAGGCGAATTCTGTCAGTTCCCATTCTGTCTTGCCCAGAACGGGATCAGCCGGGAAGTGTTGTCCCCGATGCAGATGTTCTTCTTGTCCAGCCTCATTGGTGTATATTCCGTCCACTTCCACCTTTTCATGTGAAAGGGGCAGCATTTCTTTGTCATTCTCAGCCATGAAACAACGCCTCCTTAGTTCCCAGTAATTTAACTGTATGGGTTGTCCGTGATAATATCCCCCGAATAGTACAGTGTTATGCTGGATATATTATTCCGTATAGAAGCAACGTATTTATAACATATGATTCGGAATTAAACTTTTTGGGCATAAAAACCGTTATAAATATTAGGTAAAATCGTCAAGTCGTAAGATACTTCCGAATATGCTACAATAAGATTATGATTCATTCCGAATCATATCGGGTATTTATAGTGTCAGGTACTTGCTTAAGCAAGGTTCCCGACCTAAAGCTTGCTTTGAGCCGCGCACACAACTTCATGGATGGCATTTAAGACTTATTCGGCATTCTCTAAACGGAGCATTCACTTTCAACGTTTTGGGAGGGAATTACAATGGCAACGAAAGGTCACAATGAGGTCAAAGAAAGTTTGAGGGAAATGACTCGGATTTTCCGTCCTAAAGATCCAAAAAAATTCGTGAAGGAGTACGTGAGAAAATACCGGATTACGGGTGGATACGAGGAAGAATTGACTTCTGTGGTTGAGCATGAGCTTGTCAAGATGGATTCTTCCGTGTCCTGAAACACACACAACTCTGATTATACTGTTCCGATATGAATAGAACCGTCTCCCGGGCATCACGCTCCGGCAGACGGTTTTTTTTGTTTAGAAAATCGTATGTATATATTTCCAATGGTTACACCGTTCATCTAAAGTAAACACAATAAGCCGGTAAGCTTTCCCTCTACTTTTGGGGGCTTTGTTTCGTTCCTACTGCATATACATGGAAGTACAGATATGGCAGGAAGGATGAATGCAAGTGGACCCTATTTTGAAAACAAAAGAAGAGATTAGCTATATGCAGGAAGCGGGGCGAATCCTGCGCAGCTGTCATGAGCATATTGAAAAATGGCTGGCCCCCGGTGTAACGACAGGAGATATTGACGAACGGGTGGAGGCTTTTCTAGCTGAAAGAGGAGCTACACCTGAGCAAAAAGGGTACAAAGGTTATCCTTACGCTACATGTGCTTCAGTTAATGAGGTGGTTTGCCATGGCTTCCCTAATGACCGGAAACTGGCCGAAGGGGATGTGGTGACTATTGATATGGTGGTGAACAAAGACGGCTGGCTTGCCGATTCTGCATGGACGTATGGGATCGGTGAACAACGCAGGTCCATACGCAAACTAATGAATCGAACGGAAAGGGCGCTTCATAAGGCGATAGCACAGGCCGTGCCAGGAAATACGCTGGGGGATATCGGTAACGCGATTGAACGGACAGCAAGGCTGTATCGTTACGGGATTGTGAAGCCTCTGATTGGTCATGGGATCGGTCAATACATCCATGAACCCCCGAACGTGCTCCCTTATGGGAAACGCAGGACGGGCATGATGCTGACAGAAGGCATGGTCATCACCATTGAGCCCATATTTACAAAAGGAAGTTCAGGGGCGGTTGTATGGGATGAGGATGGCTGGACGGTGAGAACAGTGGATGGAAGCTGGGGCGTCCAGTATGAGCATACGATAGCCATCACAAGTGATGGTCCTCTTATACTAACTGATGGTACTTAGACGCTGAATCTATGGAATGCTGGTAAGAAAGTGCGTTAATGGTGTCTGGGATGTTTAATAGGTCAGGCTCCATGCCGTTTGGTTCTAAAAGGGAGCGGTATGGGGCTTTACTGCGGCTTCCAGTAGTTGTAAGAGAGACAACCTGATGCATGCTTTTCTTTTTTGCATAATACTGCATGTTTTCAATGTGAGAAATATCGGCAAAAAAATCAATTTCATCACCGAAATTTGGCAAAAATTTTCAAAAGTAGAGAGTAATATTTTTAACTGAAATCGGTTACAAATCAAGTTGTGGTGCGGTTTTTTACATATAGTGAACAATTTGTGAACATGTGTCCAAAGATTGACAAAATCATACCCTCAACTTATATTTAATAAGTGATTGAACCATATAGAATGAATTGGAAGAATGCGCAGACATGCCCTTAGCAGGAAATGACGGGAGTAGTGGAAGCGTTATTTTTGTAAGCATTCTGTATGTCGGACAGGATTACGTGTATCGTGCTGGAATGAACTGATTTGAGTTTATTTCGGGCGACAACGGCAATCTACGAAAATGTTAAAAAAGTGGGGTAGATCAATGATGAAACAGTGGCAGGTTGCAAAGCGAATTCTCCCCTTGCTGGCGGTGTTCTCTTTGCTGCTATCCGCATGCGGGCGGGAAGACTTGTCGGTAATGAAACCTCAGGGTCCTGTGGCGCAAGGCCAATATGATCTGATGAAGCTGTCCATTACGATTATGATCGTGGTGCTCATCATTGTATTTGCTATTGCTGCGTATGTGTTGATCCGGTTTCGCAGACGAGCCGGGCAGAATGAAGTGCCCGAACAGGTTGAAGGTAATTTCAAGCTGGAAGTAATATGGACAGCCATTCCGTTGTTGCTTGTTATCGTTCTGGCAGTACCGACGGTAAAAACGATTTTTGCCCAAGGCGAAGATCTGTCCAACGACAAAAATGCAATTCAGGTCAAAGTCACCTCGCATCAGTACTGGTGGGAATTCACTTATCCTCAATATGACGTAACCACCGCTCAAGATCTCATCATCCCGACCGGAAAGAAAATCGCATTCGAATTGAAAACCGCTGACGTGCTTCACTCCTTCTGGGTGCCGTCACTTGCGGGTAAAATGGACACAAACCCGGATGGAACGCTTAACAAGTTCAGCTTCTCGGCGCCAAATGAAGGCGTTTACCGAGGGAAATGTGCTGAATTATGCGGCAGATCACATGCCTTCATGGAATTCAAGGTAAAAGCGGTCAGCCAGGAATCCTTTGACAAATGGGTCAATGAAATGAAAGCTCCGGCGGTACTTCCGGAAGATACCCAATTGGCTGAGAAGTTCAAAACGAACTGCCTTTCTTGCCATGCAGTTGGGGATCAGGGCGGGCCAGTTGCGCCTAACCTTACAGGTATCGGTGGCAAGCAATCCGTGGCAGGTATTCTGCTGAACCAGGGCGAAGGCCAGGAAGACGGTAATCCGGTGCTGGACAACATGAAAGAATGGCTCCATGATCCACAATCTGTGAAGCCAGGCAATACGATGCCTAATCCGAAAGACCTTGGACTCACAGATGAAGAAATCGACGGAATTGCCGAATATTTGGCCAACTACAAATTGGACTATGAATAGAACAGCAAGGACGAAGAAGGGGGTACACAACCTTGGCTCATGCTCATAGCGTCAAGCGGTATAGGGGCTTGATGGATTGGATTACCACCGTCGATCACAAAAAAATCGCCGTGCTCTACTTAATTGCAGGTGGATTTTTCTTTGGAATCGGCGGCATTGAAGCCATTTTGATTCGGATTCAGCTCATGAAACCGATGAATGATTTTGTGTCGGCGCAGGTCTTCAACGAATTGATTACGATGCACGGAACAACAATGATATTTCTTGGTGTCATGCCTATTATTTTTGCCGTTATGAATGCCGTTGTGCCTTTGCAGATTGGGGCACGGGACGTTGCTTTCCCTTTTGTTAACGCGCTTGGTTTCTGGACGTTCCTGTTTGGTGGACTGCTCTTGAACCTGAGTTGGTTGATGGGAGGGGCACCGGATGCCGGCTGGACTTCGTATACGCCACTCTCTGGCAGCGAGTACAGTGGGACGCACGGTGTGGATTTCTACACGATAGGTCTCCAGATCGCCGGTCTAGGGACACTCATCGGGGGCATTAACTTTCTCGCGACCATCATTACGATGCGTGCGCCGGGAATGTCCTATATGCGGATGCCGATGTTTACCTGGACCACATTTATTACATCAGCCATCATTCTTTTTGCATTCCCAGCCATTACGGTAGGACTTGTACTGTTAACGTTTGACCGTATACTTGGGGCGAATTTCTTCGATGTTGCAGGTGGCGGTAACCCGGTACTCTGGCAGCATATCTTCTGGATCTTCGGGCACCCTGAAGTATACATTCTCATTTTGCCGGCATTTGGTATTATCTCAGAGGTTATTCCAACCTTTGCACGTAAAAGATTGTTCGGTTACAGCTCCATGGTATTTGCAACCATCCTGATTGCCTTTCTGGGATTCATGGTATGGGCGCATCACATGTTTACGACAGGTCTGGGGACAGTCGCCAATGCATTGTTCTCGATCTCAACCATGCTGATTGCTGTACCAACAGGGATCAAAATATTTAACTGGCTCTTTACGATGTGGGGCGGACAGATCCGTTTTACAGCGGCAAACCTGTTTGCTGTTGGATTCGTTCCAACCTTCGTTATGGGCGGGGTAACTGGTGTCATGCTGGCCTCTGCGCCTGCGGATTTCCAGTTCCATGATACGTACTTTGTTGTGGCTCACTTCCATTACGTTATCGTTGGTGGATTGGTGCTAGGTTTGTTCTCCGGACTACATTACTGGTGGCCGAAGATGTTCGGTCGTGTCCTGAGCGAAACGCTCGGGAAATGGACGTTCTGGACGTTTATGATCGGTTTCCAACTAACGTTCTTTGTACAGCATTTCCTTGGTTTGATGGGGATGCAGCGCCGGATCGTTACATATTTGCCGAATCAGGATTTCGACCTGCTTAACCTGGTCAGCTCGGTTGGTGCATTCCTGATGGGTGTTGGGGTTATCATGTTCCTCGTGAACATCGTGATCACAACGAGAAAACCAGCAGACGCACCGAATGATCCGTGGGAAGATGGCCGTACGTTGGAATGGTCGATTCCATCTCCACCGCCGGAATACAACTTTAAGCAGACGCCTCTGGTACGTGGAATCGATGCGTATTGGAAGGAAAAGATGGCAGGACATACGGAGATGACACCGGCTGAACCTGTAGGATCGATCCATATGCCGTCAGCGACGCCGCTGCCGTTTGTTATGTCTGTCGGTATATTCATTGCAGGACTTGGTCTCATGTTCAGCAAAGATGATTTTGGCAATGCGTTTATGAACGGATTGTTCAACAATTACATTGTGGTCATTATTGGCCTTCTGATTACATTTGGTGCGATGGCGCTGCGGTCACTTTACGATGACCATGGCTGGCATATTGAACCGGAGGATCAGGATGAGAAGGGGGTTAGAACATGACAACTTCACATGCCGAACCGGTAAACGGCAAATTGCCGCATGAGCCGGAGAAAGCAACGCTGGAAGGGCGCAACAAGCTTATTGGCTTCTGGTTGTTCCTTGGCGGCGAGACCGTATTGTTCGGAACCCTCTTCGCAACCTTTTTGGCCCTCCGTGGCCAAACGAATGACGGACCGACGGCGAATGAATTGTTTCATCTGCCACTCGTGGCTGCCGCAACCTTTATTCTCTTGGTCAGCAGTTTGACAAGTGTATTTGCCATCCAGGCTATGCATAAGGGCAAGCGCAATGCTCTTGCTCTCTGGCTTGGCATTACCGTTGTACTGGGTCTCGGATTCCTCGGTCTGGAAATCTACGAGTTCTATGAATATGTGAAACATAAAGAGTTCGGCATGACCACAAGTGCATTCAGTTCAGCATTCTATACGCTGGTTGGGTTCCACGGAGCGCACGTTGCATTTGGTATTATGTGGATCGGGCTCATTATTGGGCAACTGTTCAGAAAAGGATTAACGGTCGTAACTGCACCTAAAGTATACGTCTCCGCAATGTACTGGCACTTTATTGACGTGGTCTGGGTGTTTATCTTTACGGTCGTGTACCTGCTCGGAAAGGTGGGGTAACACATGTCGGTACAGGATAAGAGTGATCAGCAGCCTGTGAAGCATCGTCACCGGGCGGAAGGTCCACAGAAACACGTCGTTGTTTTTATCTTCTCGATTATCCTGACGCTAATTGCGTTCGCGGCTGCTGCCGCGGGAGGAGTCAATACGACCTTTACCATTATTATATTGGTGGTTATGGCGATCCTGCAGGTGTTTGTACAGCTCGGTTACTGGATGCACTTGAAGGATAAAGGGCATTTGATGCCGATCCTGTTCATGTGCTTCGGATTTTTCGTAGCTTTTACGTGCATCATTATGGCACTCTATTGGGTTTGGTGGTAAAAGAGATGGCGGCGGCGCAGTGTCGCCGTCTTTTCCCCTTTTAGGCGAACCAATCCGTCAATGGATTCAGGCAACAACCAAATCAGGTCACGGGGAGGTCTCCCGTATGCTCGGGTTGCAATATTTTAGTTTCAACGATTTATGGAGTCCACTTATTCTGGCGTTGTTTCTGCTCATTGCCGCAGCTTATCTGGTGCTCGTTGGTCCTTTCAGTGAGCGGATCAAGGGGGCAGATCAGGCCACGGCTGCACAGAAAATGATGTTTATCACAGGGCTTACGGTGTTGTATCTTGCACAAGCGGGGCCATTCAATCTGCTGGGGCATGTGATGTTCAGCTTCCATATGGTGAGTATGGCTCTGTCCTATCTGGTAGCGCCACCGTTACTGATGAAGGGATTGCCCCTTTGGGTATGGCGTGGGATCATCCGGTGGCTGCCGACACGGCAGTTATCTTTTTTGGCTCATCCAATCGTGGCGGCTGTGCTGTTTAACGGATTGTTCTCGTTATATCATCTGCCAGTAGTACATGATTACGTAATGTTAAATTTTACGGTTCACCGTTTGTATTACATTGTACTTTTTATTACATCTATGCTGATGTGGTGGACGCTGCTCAATCCGTTGCCGGAAGGAAGACAAGCATCGGGGCTGTCCAAGATTGGATTTATTTTTCTGAACATGGTGCTTCTGACACCAGCTTGTGGACTGATTATTTTTGCTTCCGAACCGTTGTATGCGACCTACAGCAATCCTGCCGTATGGGCTGAGGCAATGCGGTATTGTGTATCCGGCGATTCCACGGCATTGCTGCGATCATTCGGTGGGCCGGCGTTCTTCAACTTCCTATCCTCTGCCAAGGAGGATCAGCAGGTGGGCGGTATTTTGATGAAATTCATACAGGAAGGCATCTTCGTCTCCATGCTGGCGTATGTCTTTTTCCAATGGTACCGCAAGGAAAAACGGGAAGATGATGATGATCCATACCCTGTAGAGAAAACGGGAGGACCGCTTAATCCTGCAGCGAAATAACACAAGTTTTGTTTGGACAAGAGGGGGAAACACACGATGGATATGTATTTTCTGCTACCCACGATCAGTACTTCTTTCATTGTGATTAGCGCAGTGCTGGTTGGAATTGGCTGGGTGCTGATTATTCGTGGCAAACGGGAGGCGCATCAAAAAGCGATGGTTGCAGGGGCCGTTGCTGCGCTGCTGTTCTTTGTCATATATACGTCTCGTACCATCTTTGTTGGCAATACAGCTTGGGGCGGAGACCCGGAGATGGAGATCTTTTATCGGATATTTCTGATCTTTCATATTATCCTTGCTACCGTGGCAGCGGTCTTCGGTATCTCCACTTTGGTGCTTGGGTTCAAAAAGAAATTCAAGACACATCGCCGCTGGGGGAGATTCACATCCATGATCTGGTTTAGCAGTGCCATCACAGGCGTTATTGTATACGTTCTGTTGTACTTGCTGTATCCAGGTGGGCATACACGCCCGGTATGGGAAGTCATCCTGGGTGTTTAATGTGATGAATTGAATTCTTTGAAAATATGAAAATGGATGAATCCACCCGTGGATTGGTCCAAGCTTCCTCTCGCATTCATTCATAGAATGAGATCGAGAGGGGGAAAACAAATGAAAAAAACAGTCCATGTCAGTCAAACGTATCCACGTCTCACGGTGTATTCAGAAGAGGGTTATCGCGGAAGAAGCAGAGTATATCGTGGTAACACGGGTCTGCGTAATCTGGATAACATTCTGGGTGGGGTAGAGAGCCTGCGTTTCTTCTCGACAAGTTCGAATGCAACGCTGGTTGTGTTTACGAGACCTAACTTTCAAGGCGGATTCCGCGTCTTTCGTGGGAACACCAACTTGAGAGATTTGGATGATCTGGTTCGTGGCAATGATGTGGAATCTTTGATTTCCACCAATCAACGGCTTACTTTGGCCGAAATTCGTGCGATTCGCAGTAATCGCAGCCTGCCAAGTGGCTACAACCTCGTTTAAGGATTAAACCTCTTCAGTATTCAGGTGCCGGGAAAAAGGAAAGAGCTGTTCCGAATTGTGTTCGCACAATATCGGATACAGCTCTTTTTTTGATTTGAGGAGTCATCTTAATCTCCACCGCCGCCGCTGTCGCCACCACCACTATCTCCACCACTGTCGTTGCTACTTCCGCTATCGCTGCTGTGATGATGATTAGATCCCGAAAAAGAATCACCATCATGATGCTTGTGATCGTGAGTGTGTTTAGAATGTTGAGTATAGGAGTCATCATTGGTGGTAATGACCGGGTACGCCGGAGATGAGTCGGCGTAACCGTTGTTACGCCGCACACGATGTCTGCCTTTTTTGGCAGAATGCCGTTTGGGTTCGTCGCGAACAATGAGCCAGATGACCACAATAAGGAAGAGGAGCACAAACCCGATCTCAACTAGCCAATCCATAGGTGAATCAATCCTTTCTATCTATCTCTTCAGTATCTCTATAAGTTGAACGAATGATTTTACAATGAATCATTGTATGTTCAGAATCAAGTTTTATTTTATCGTAACTCTAACCTGAATCCCATCCATTCTTCCTGATTCAGGAAAAAAAGGGGTTGACGGGAATAGGGAGGGGTCTATATACTGTGTATATTGATATATACAGTAGATACAGTGAGCAAGGTGTTCCAATGACAGATGGAAAGGCAGGCAATGATATGAGCGCATGGAAGCAGGCGTGGTGGTTGACCCGCAGTGAGATGAACAAGGATAAGCTCCAATGGCTGTGGACTGCAATTTTTATGATATACACGGGTGGCATGAGTGGTGTGATGTTATTAGGACAACAGAAGACAGATTTCATTAATCCTGTTGTAGATACTTTCTTTTTGATCATGGTGCCATTTCAGGGATTCGTGTTCAGCAGACGATCTTTCCGTTACATACAGGAGGATTCCTATACACAGATGTTGGCCTATTATCGCAGACTTCCCATTCCAAACGAGACAGTGATGTGGTCGAGACTTCAGCAGTCTCTGATGGCGTTTACGTATAATGGTATATTTTTCTATGGATCACTGTATGTGGTTGGGTTGAACGAGGAAGGGTTCCGGTGGGATCAGTACCTGGCCTTTGGCATAACTTGTACAGGTTACGGACTTCTCATGACAGGCTTATATATTTACGGAGAGTTTCTGTACAGTGGTAAAAAATATTTGCTTCTCAGTTCGCTGTTCTTGCCGCTTACAATCATCATATCCTTGCTGATCCGAACGTCGGGCAGTTACGGATTTTCGATTGTAATTGATGTGAGTAAATCATGGGGGCTGCTTTCCCCGATTATGTGGGTTGCTTTGGTGGCTGGCATAGCAGGATTATGGCTTTTCAGTCGGTTGACGCTGAAGAAACTTTCCACTCGGGATTTGAGTTAACGGTATGAGGGATGAACGCAAAAATGAATACAGGATGAAACCGGCACGGACAGGTAACAGACTGGAGTGTACCGGAGGGCGAGGTGCAAGATGTGAAAATACCCATTCAAATTAATGAAAATAGCGCTGAACCTTTATACCACCAAATTGAAAACCAGTTAAGATCGTTAATTGTTACGGGTCAGTTGGGGGAGGGAACACATTTGCCGTCCATTCGCGAATTCGCCGGATCACTGAATTGCAGTGTTATAACGGTTAGACGGGTCTATCAGGATCTGGAGAATGAAGGTCTGCTTCGTACGAAGCAGGGGACAGGTACATTTGTGGCTCAGGTAGAAGCCGGCGACAGAGAAAATTATAGATTGAAGGCCGCACAGGAAGCGATGCAGGCAGCGGTGCAGTCCGGAAAATCGGTAGGATGTACGGAAGAAGAACTGGAGAGTCTGTTCCGGGAAGTCCTTAGGGCTATTTACTCGAAGTGAGGGAGTGATTCATACATGGAACCTATCGCAGTTCAGTTGAACGGCGTATCCAAAATGCGAAAACGCAGAGTTATTGGCCCGATCGATCTGACGATCCCAGAAGGGTATGTAGTTGCTATTCTCGGTCATAACGGTTCAGGTAAAAGCACACTTCTTAACATGCTACAACAATTGGTACTGCCTGATGCAGGGCAGATTATATGGTTTGGGAAGGAACATGAGGGGCCTCTTCCCATTGAACTGAGACAACAGATCGGTTTTGTGGCTGACAACGCTGGGCTCGAAGAGAACCGGATTACTGCACAGGAAGCAGCTGATTTTCGAGCCTACTGGTACCCGCGTTGGGATATGAAGTTGTTCAACCAACTGATTCACGATATGGAAGTACCTGTTGATGTGAAGCTGAACAAGATGTCCAAGGGGGAACGACGGAAATTCGAGATCGCTGCTGCAATCGCAGCTCGCCCGAGACTATTGCTTTTGGATGAGCCTTCATCAGGTCTGGACCCCTTTGCCTGGAAAGTAATGGTCGACCAGTTCCGTACCTTCATGGCTGAGGGAGACACCACGATTCTGATTGCCACACATATTGCGGATGAAGTCAAAAGGCTCGCAGATTACATCGTATTGATGCACCGTGGTCAGTCACTGGGGATGGCCGAGAAAGATATGGTGCTCGATCAGTGGAAAGAAGTCTGGTATGAAGGAGATTTACGACCAGAGAGTATCCCTGGGGTTGTGGAATCTTCTTCTGAAGAGAGAGGACTGGTTCGTGTCATAACAACCCGGGTCAGCGAAGCGCAGGAAAGGCTGGAGCTGGCAAATAACCGGGTATTGAAGATCCGTAACTTGGAATTGGATGAAGTCTTGGCATTCTGGATTGCCGGGTATGCACCCGTACAGTGGAAATAACCGAAGGGAGACGATAAATGATGAACCGATTGGAATTGAAGCAGGTAGTCAAGCAATACGCAGACAAAACAGCAGTTAATGGTGTGACGCTTAATGTAAAAGAGGGGGAGATTTACGGTCTGCTCGGAGCCAACGGTGCTGGTAAAACAACAACGATGCGTATGGTGCTTGGGCTGATCCACCCGGATGGCGGAAATATCCAGTACAACGGCAAACCCTATAGCACAGAATTGCAGCAGATTATGGGATATCTTCCGGAAGAGCGCGGTTTGTACCCAAAGGTAAAGGTCAGTGAACAGATCAACTATCTGGCCCGTCTGCGCGGCATGAATGGAAAGGATGCGGATCAGAGCCTGAAGTATTGGTTGGACCGATTCGAAGTGCCGGAGTATTACGACAAAAAGATTGAGGAACTATCCAAAGGGAATCAGCAAAAGATGGGCTTTATTGCCGCAGTGGTCCACAGACCGCAAATTCTCATTCTGGATGAAGCCTTCAGCGGACTCGATCCGGTGAACGTGGAATTGCTGAAATCCACGGTGAAGGAGTTGCGTGACGAAGGCACAGCCATTCTGTTCTCGACACACCGTATGGAGCACGTTGAAGAATTATGTCGTCAGATAACAATTCTGCATCGCTCCAATACCGTTGTGCAAGGAGAGATCAAGGAGATCAAGAGCCGTTATCCACGTGAGCATGTATTCCTGAGCACCACAGGTAATGTAGGCGGTCTGGAACAGCTGCCGGGTGTGAAAAAGGTAGAGCAAAATGAGCGTGGATACCTGATCCATATTGGTCAGATGGAAGCAGCTCAGGAAATTCTGAGAGCAGCCATGGCTCAGACGACCGTTGAACATTTTGAAATCAAGGAACCAACGCTTAACCAAATCTTTATTCGTGAGGTAGGTGAGTCGAATGAATAAAATGGGGACAATTATCGGATTTACGTTCAAAAACAAAGTAAAAACGAAGTCTTTCATGGTAACGACTATTGTACTTGCACTTTTAATTACGATTGGACTCAATATTCCATATTTCATTACCTTATTTAATGGTGGTCCCATCGGTGGAGGTTCGAGCACGAATCCGGTGAATATCGGTCTGCTGAGTACGGGACAAACGGAGGTAGCCGAGAAGCTGGAGACATACTCCTCGGCACAAGGTAACCAGACGTATCGTTTTGTTAACGACGCGAGTAAAGATGAAGCGGCCCTCAAAGCCGATGTGGAGTCGGAGGTTTTGGATGGGTACCTGAAGTTTGAACCTGTTGCGGGGCAAGATTTCCCACAGCCGGTCTTATATTCAAGCGATGATATCTCCCCGCAGGTTATAGCACCTATTGAAGCTGCAATGCAAATTGTAAAGCTGGATGTGGTAGTGAAGGATACACTCACGGCCGAGCAAAAACAGCTCATCAGTACGCCGGTAAAACTGACAGAGCAAAGCCTGGATTCTGGCCAAAGCGGAGCTGCTGCGGAGTCGGAAGGTACCATGAGTGGCATCAACTACATTGTGGTATATCTGCTGATTATCCTGTTGTTCACATCAACGATGATGACAGGTAATATGATTGCTTCCGAGATTACGGCCGAGAAGAGCTCGCGTATTATGGAGATTTTGATCACGAGTGTATCTCCTCTCAGTCAGATGTTTGGTAAAATCATCGGTATTTTCATGGTAGGTCTGTTGCAAATCGGTATTTTCGGTGCAGTAGTTGCCGGCAATATGCTGTTACCGCATAACCGTGATGTATTGAGCGATTTCAATATGAATCTGAGTGATGTGAACATCGCAGTCATTGTATATGGACTCATCTTCTACATTCTGGGTTACTTCCTGTATGCGGTGATGTTCGCGGCCATTGGTTCGATGGTGAGTCGGACAGAAGAGCTGGGTCAGGCCGTGCTGCCGATTACGATGTTGTCCCTGGTATCCTTCTATATCGCGATCTTCAGTATTGCTACACCGAACATCCTGTTGTTGAAAGTAGCAAGCTTCATTCCGTTCACATCGCCAACGGCAATTCTGGTACGGATTGGGGCAGGCGTTGCACCAACCTGGCAGATCTGGACGTCCCTGGCCATTCTTGTGGTATCCATTATGATCTTCGGCTGGCTCGCAGCGAAAATCTATCGTACAGGTGTGTTGATGTATGGTAAACGCCCAACGTTCAAGGAATTGTTCAAAGCGATGAAGGCTTATAAAATCTGATCCAAGTTTACGGACGACGACGATTTACTTACGCTTGCTTGCGTGTAGTGTTTTGATGTCGCAGTAAAACAATTTAATGGGAGTAGGTGCTGCACTAAAGATAGTGGGTGTGGCACCCATCTCTAATTTCTCTTCTAGTGAACATATCTTTTCATTATTTCATTCTTAAAGGAGAATACATAATATGAAAAACTGGAAACGCATGCTCTTGTCTCTAACTATTTCGGTCGGTTTGCTCGCATCCGCAGTGCCGGCTATGGCCTCTCCTCAAGAGACATCGGTAAAGGTGAATGACGAAACGGTTGAATACACGACGGATGCACCGATTAACGACAAAGGAACAACACTTGTGCCGCTGCGTTCCACGCTGGACGCAATGGACGTAAAGCTGACGACAGCAACAGATGATACAATTACAGCCGTCGTTAACGGCAAGACGATTACTTTGAAGAGCAAGCTTACACGAATTAATGGCGTAACATATGCGCCGATTCGCATTGTAGGGGATGCAACTGGTTATGAGGTCCGTTGGGATGCTGCTGCACGCACAGTGCTGCTGGTTTCCAAGGGTGGCGAAACAGAAACTGTTCAAACCGGTGGACGTGGCTTCATGTGGGAAGTCGAAAGCAACGGTAACACCGTGTACCTGGTAGGTTCTATGCATATTGCGGATGAAAGCTTTTATCCATTGCGTAAGGAGTTTGAAGAAGCCTTTGCCGAGGCGGATTACCTAGGCGTAGAGATCGATATCAGCAAAGCGGCTGAAGAAGCGCAGCAGAAGATTGTTCTGGATCTGGGCTCGTATCAGGATGGCACAACACTGAAAGATCACATCTCCAGCGAGACGTATACTCAACTGGGCGATATTTTGAAGCAAAGTGGATTGGAGCCGAATGCACTGGATACCTTTAAGCCTTGGGTAGTAGAGAGCACGTTAGCCAGTCTGAAGTCTATGAAAGCGGGCTATGAAGCTTCTGCGGGGGTTGACCTGTACTTCATACAGAAGGCAATCGAGCGCAAACTTCCGGTGATCGAGTTGGAGTCCTATGAATCTCAATTGGGAATGTTCAATGACTTCTCTAAGGAGCTGCAAGAGAAAACATTGAAAGCGACTTTGGACAATTTCGATGTGTTGGATGACAGCGTGAATCAAATGGCCGAAATGTGGAAGACAGGGAATGACGAACAACTGCTGGAGCTGACGAACAGTTTCTCTGATGATGAAGAATACAACAAAGCGATGCTCATTGACCGTAATGTTGGAATGGCTGATAAGATCGATGGTTACCTGAAAAACGGCAAGGGTGAAGAGTACTTCATCGTGGTTGGTGCAGCGCACTACTTGGGCGATCATGGGATCGTGAAGTTGCTGAAAGATAAAGGATATACAGTGGTACGAAAATAAAAGAATTATAGCTCCTTATATGGGAGTCTGGTATTCTCCCCAGATGGTAGACAATAGTGAAAAAAGAGATCATTTAAAATCCCCTCAAGCACTCAAAACTTGAGGGGGTTTTTGTATGCCTGCGAAGAAAGGAGTGGTCATCCATACGTGAGTGAATGAAGGCTTGATATTAATTAGGGTAAGAAACCCCCGTGACATTGGTTCCCGTTTTTTTACTGTCAAATGTCGAATCAGGACTTTAGATTCAATCTCAGAAATGTCTATTTACAAATATTAGAAGAACAATTAAAATAAATGTAAGCGTTTTAAAAGTTAAAGCGCTTTAACTTTTAAATGGAGGTGATTGTGTCTCGCAAGGTCAATAATGAATCGTGGTTTCTCCTTCAAGAGGCTGCATTGAATTTTCGGCTTAAAGGTTATGTCATGGATCAAGACCCATTTGGATCTAAAAGGAGCGTAAATTTATGAGAAAAAATAGGGGATTTTCGGTTAGCAGCAAGGCTGTTATGATGTGTTGTCTCGCTTTTCTTCTGATTCCGGCGAGCTTTGCTTTCGCCGCTCCAAACAAGCCGTTCCCGCAGCACACGACATATACCAGCGGCTCGATCAAGCCTAACCATGTTACGCAAAGTGCGATGGACAGCTCCGTGAAAGCGAAATGGGACAGCTGGAAATCGGCTTATCTGAAAACGGCGGGCACGGGCAAATATTATGTGAAATATCAGTCCAACGGGGATACTGTATCTGAGGCACATGGTTACGGAATGCTGGCAACGGTTCTAATGGCCGGTTATGACAGTAATGCACAGACCTATTTCGACGGACTTTATCAATATTATAAGGCTCATCCGAGCGCCAACAATTCGAAACTGATGGCATGGAAACAAAACAGCAGCTTCCAGAACATTGAAGGCGCCGACTCGGCCACGGATGGAGACATGGACATTGCTTATTCGCTCCTGCTTGCGGACAAGCAGTGGGGTAGCAGCGGCAGTATCAACTACCTTCAGGCCGGCAAGGACATCATCAATGCCATCATGCAAAGTGACGTGAATCAGTCCCAATGGACGCTGCGTCTTGGGGACTGGGCAACGGATAACACGTTCAAAAATGCTACCCGTCCATCGGACTTTATGCTGAATCACTTGAAGGCGTTCCAGGCGGCAACTGGTGATGCCAGATGGTCGAACGTGATCGACAAAACCTATACCATTATCAACTCCTTATACAACGGGTACAGCTCATCAACCGGATTGCTTCCAGACTTCGTCGTTCTGTCTGGCTCGACGTACAAGCCAGCTTCAGCCGATTTTCTAGAAGGGGCGAACGACGGCAGCTACGATTACAACTCATGTCGTACGCCTTGGCGGATTGCAACGGATTACCTGATGACTGGTGACAGCCGGGCGCTCAATCAGCTCAATCAAATGAATAGCTGGATCTCGACCAAAGTAAGCGGTAACCCTAGCAACGTAAAGGATGGTTATAAACTCAACGGCACGGTTACAGGTTCCGGCGGCAGCGGCGCGTTCTATGCACCGTTTGGTGTCAGCGCTATGACCTCGTCCGTGAACCAAAACTGGCTGAATTCCGTCTGGACAAAAACGGCCGGCAGCTCCAATGAAGGCTACTATGAAGATAGCATCAAGCTGTTCTCAATGATCGTGATGTCCGGCAACTGGTGGACATACTAAGCAACTCATAATCCGTTGATTGCTCATATGCAAGCAGGCAGGGAGATTAGCTTCCTGCCTGCTTTATTATGAATAGAGAGCTAGGAGAATGTATTTAATTATTGATTTGAACAAGCGATATAGATAGGAAAATGCCTAGAAACAACAAACCGCCATATCTCAGGAAATCCTGGGATATGGCGGTTTCGTTTAATGTGAAAGTACGTCGATTGACGTTTTTCTTATGGTATCAGGACGAATGGATGATAGCCGAATTATGCATTAGCTGCAGATTCAGTAAAGAACTGCGGCAAATATTCCTTGTTGGCTTCGAGCATTTCATCCAGCATCTGAATCGCCACTTCGACCGAAGGGACCAGAGGATGATGGGCCATTGCCTGTATGGCCAATCCACGATCGCCGGTCACGGCAGCATCGATGGCGAGGCGCTCATAGGTTTTAACCGCATGGATCAGTCCAACTGCCATTGGAGGAACCTTGGTTAGCGGCAGGGGCAGTGGACCGGTTTTGGTGACCACGCAGTTGACTTCAATGCTGGCATCGTCTGGCAGGAAATCAATGATACCTTGATTGGCTACGTTCAACGTCTGAATGTCATTCGTTCCGTTGTAGAGTGAGCGCATCAGGTTCACGGCTGCTTCGGAATAGAAGGCGCCACCCCGCTGTTCCAGCTGTTTCGGTTTATCTTTCAGGTCCGGGTCATTGTAAAGCTCGAACAGTTCTTCTTCGACGCGTTTAACCACTTCCGCACGGCTGCCGCCTGTTTGTAAGGATTCCAGCTGCTCTTCAAGCATGGCATCGGTCATATAAAAGTATTTCAGATAGTAGGAAGGCAGGGCATGCAGGGATTGCAGGAATTCCGGATTCCACTCCCGTGCAGGTACGTTCTTCGCGCTGTAACCGGCTGTATCAGCCAGCATGTCGTCCAGTTTGTCTTCTCCGTTCACATCAATACGCGTAATCCAGTGGAGATGGTTCAGGCCAACAAACTCGGCATAGATGCGGTCCGCTTCTACGCCGTATTTGGCAGAGGTCTGCTTGATTAGGCCGATTGGTGCATTACAGAGACCAATGCTTTTAACGTTGGAGTACTTCAGAATGGCTTCCGTGACCATACCCGCCGGATTCGTAAAGTTCAGCAACCAGGCATTAGGAGCGAGTTCTTCAATATCACGACAGATATCAAGCAGGACCGGAATCGTCCGCAGCGCCTTCATCATGCCTCCGGGTCCGGTGGTTTCCTGACCGATTACACCGTATTTCAGGGGGATGGATTCATCGCGGCCACGGGCGTCAAGCATGCCGACACGCATTTGAGTGCTGACGAAGTCCGCACCCTTGATGGCTTCGCGGCGGTCGAACGTCAAATGAACTTCAATCGGCAGACCCGATTTCTCCACCATACGTTTGGCCAAGTTGCCGACAATATTCAGTTTGCGCTCTCCCGGTTCAATATCTACCAACCACAGCTCTCGTACAGGAAGCTCGGCATGATGGAGGATGAACCCCTCAACAAGCTCCGGAGTATAGGAAGATCCACCACCGATTACCGCTATTTTCAGCCCTTGTTCATATGCCATTTTGCACACTCCAGTCTTATAAGAATTATTTATGATGACAGTGTTTATAAACGTTTATCTTGTTGTCTGCTTAATATGTTCGAAGTCGCGGAAGGCCCGCATTTTGTTATATACATCCTGGCTTACCGCATGTCCGCCTGCATCCATAGCAGACCATAAGGCACCGACAACGGGCTCGGTTGCCAAAGTTACAATGGTCGCATTCGGAGCAACGGTTGCAACAGTCTGTTCAACTTTTCTGCGAATCCAGCCGCGATCTCCCCTTGTTAGCAGACTTCCTGCCAGTATAACGTCAAAGGTGTCCTTTTCCATTCCAAGTTTGTGGATCACCGCAGCCGCTGATTTGCCAAGCTCTACGCCTTGACGGTTCAGAATTTCCAGAGCTACAGCATCGTCCTCTACGGCAGCTTCAAACAGCAGCTTCGCTGCATGGACGGGCACATGCTTGCCATGATCCTGAAAGTCATCGAACAAATCACTGACACTGTTATACCCAAGAAAGTTCAATAGCAGGGGAGTCAGGAGCGTTGGCTGCTCACGGCCGTCCCAAGAACGGATGACAGAGCGGAACACCTCAATATTGAGGGAACCGCCACCGCCGAAATCGCCGTACATATAATCAAAACCGCCGACCTGTACATGTTCTCCTGCCGGATTACGGCCTGCGGAGTTGGTGCCTGTGCCGCAGATCAGTGCGACCCCGTAAGGTCGGTTCGTGCCTGCGCGCAGGCTGATCATGGTGTCACAGTTAATCGAGTAATTCTGGGTGAATCCGATTCCCTGAACCAGAGGGTGCAGGATTCGGTAATCGACTTCCCGATCTGCTCCTGCAAGTCCGAAATAGGTATGCGAGATTTCATGAATCCGCAGTCCTGCCTCGTTCAGGGCTCCTTCTGCAGCTTCCCGTATGCTTTGTGCGGCCAAGGCGTGGTCAATCTGGTGATTGCCGTTGCCGCCCACGCCTTTGCCAAGCACATTGCCGAAGTCATCGGTCAGCAGGGCGTATGTTTTTGTTCCTCCCCCATCGATTCCCAAGTAGTAAGCCAATGGTCGTCACTCCTATATATAAGGTTATATTTTTTATCCGGTCGTACCTTTTGTTGGTGATCCAGTAGATTCTCTCACGATGAGTTCAGGATCGATTCTTACATTAGCCCCGCGTTTCATCGTACCGTCCATGCGTTTCAGCAGCATATCCGCAGCGGCAACCCCAATGCGGTCAGCAGGCTGCCGGACCGTTGTCAGGTGGGGGTGCAGTTTGGATGAAATATACTGATCGTCATAGCCGACGATAGCTACCTGTTCAGGCACCTTTATGCCTTCTTCCATAAGGGCGTTCACGACCCCAAGCGCGATATGGTCATCGCCCGCGAACACCGCGGAAGGAAGGCGTCCCTCTCGCAGCCATTTGCGGCAGATGTCATAACCAAAATCGATTTCGAAATCGCCCGTGATCATTTCAAACGGCGCCAGATCTTTTTCCTTAAGTGCCTGCAGGAAACCGCTGCGACGCTCTCTCGTACTGCGGAACATATTCTGTCCGCTTAAGTGAGCGATAGAGGTATGGCCGAGATCAAGCAGATGCTTCGTAGCAGCATAGCCGCCTTTATAGTTATCGATTGTTACCGAAAAAGTATCATTCTCCGGCTTCTGATTGTCGATGAGGACATACGGAATATTGCGCCGCTTCAGTTCCACAATGTAGTTATCCTCTTCCATCGGCGAGAGCAGAATAAGTCCGTCTACCCGGTCCTCCTGGATCAGGTAATGGGTTTCATCGGAGCCAATGCCGGTAGAGACCGAAACGGCAAGAAAATAGCCGTGAAGTGCAAGCACTTCGTTCAGCTCTTTAACGACGGTGTCGAAGAAGGAGTCCTGTAGAGTGGTCATGATCAAGCCGACGATTCCTGTCTTACCGCGTGCTAAACTCCGCGCAGCAGCGTTGGGATGGTAATCGAGCTCCTTGATAGCCTCCAGAACCTTTTGCCTATTTTTCTCTCGCACGGATTCGGCACCGTTTAAGACGCGAGAGACCGTTACGACGGACAGCCCTGATTTCTTTGCAACATCAAATATACTAACCTTCATTGTTTATTCTCCTTGCGGCAGATTTTCCGTACTTTATATTGACTTAACATTAGTATACATGTACGGAGGCTTAGCCGCGAAGCTAATTTGATAGATGCACCGCCCCTTGCGGGACGGTACAATGTCTAGCGTTAACGTTTGATAATTTCCATGACCTTTTTCTGAATCGTTGGCATTACTTCTTCAACGGTGTTGTGTCCGGTATCGATCGGCTGCATCTCATTGATAAACATGTCGTTGATCTGAGAATAGTGGGTGATCAGGTGATTATAGGATTCAAATCCGTATTCCACAGCACCTTCGTAAACTTTCTTCACATCTGCTGGATCGATACCATCAAAATGCTTGTAATAGGTTTCGGCTGCCTTCGTATTTACAGGAGGGTTGCCACCGCTCAGGTCGATGGATTTTTCCTGAATTTCGTCGCTGACCAGATACTTGATCCATTCAAAAGCTTCCTTCGGATGTTTGGAACCCTTCAGAATCAAGAGCGGATCGACGAACAGCACGCTGCGGACCTTGTCATTGCCGCCGGCAGGCACTGCAGCTACGCCAACCTTGAAAGGGAAGTCATTGGAGCCCGCAAGGCTCCATGAGCCGCTGACGGTCATACCCACCTTGCCGGTTACGAATGCATCTCCATTTTGCCCCGCTACGCTTTTGCTCCATTCCGTTGTCGGAGACACTTTATCTTTTAAGATCAGGTTGAAGAGCTTGTTATAGGCTGCGATGACTTCAGGCGAATCGAAATGAGTCTCAGATGGTACGCCGCCGTTGGTCCAGGTATCCTGGGAGTAGGGTTCGGCTCCGAAATAGAGCGGGCGCATATCTCGCTCGGACCATGTGAAGTCAACGCCATATTGAGTTTTGGCAATATCATTGGATACATGCGTCATTTTCTTCGCGTCTTCGACCATTTTGTCAAACGTCCAGCTCTTGTCCTCGTAATCGCTTGGAGGGTAAGGAACGTTGGCAGCGTCGAACATGTCTTTGTTATAGAGCATCAGAGAAACGTACATGTTGACCGGAATACCGTAGACTTGATCTTTGACGGTGTAGATTTTCATAAGATCATCCGGGATGTTGTAGTCGGATGCTTTAAATCCGTCTTCCTTAATAATGTCGTTCATGTCGAGCAGCATGTCTTTGTTGTAATACTCTGCAAAACCGCCATAGCCATAATGGCTTGTGACGTCAGGCGATTTGCCGCCTGCAATCAGCGTTTGGAGCTTACTGTCGAACTGCTCGTAAGGAGCTTTCTCGACTTTTACCTTAATATTCGGATGTTGGGCTTCAAAATCCGGAACCAGCTTTTCGATAAAGGTGCGATCCTCTGAATCGATGGTGTAGTGCGTTATAGTGACTTGCCCTCCTGAGGAGCCGGAGTTAGCGCTATCGCCATCGCTACCAGGTACGACATCTCCCGCTGATTTGCCGCCACTACAGCCGGACAATGCCAATACGACGAGCATGCTGGTCGCAAGCAAAAGTGTAAAAGACTTTTTGATCCTTATCGTTTTCATGAACTACAGTCCCCCATATATTCAAGTTTTTTTGCCGCCCCTGCGGCGGAGCCTTTACTTGATGCCTGTAAGTACAATTCCTTCTACAAACCGCTTCTGGGCTATCGCAAACAGAGTCACGATCGGCAGCATGGCGAGCACGGAGGCAACCATGAGCAGATGCCACGGCGGAATTCGGAAACGCGAAGATGTGAAGGAAGACATACCGACCGGAAGCGTAAACTTATCTGATGAGCTTAAATAGAGCACAGGTGTCAAAAGGTCGTTCCAGCTGTAGATGAAGGCAAAGATCGCAACGGTTGCAAGTGCCGGACCGGATAGAGGCAAAGCGATTTGTCTCCACATCCGGAACTCGCTGCAGCCATCGATGCGTCCGGCGTCAAACAGCTCATCCGGCAGGGTGGAAAAGAACTGTCGCAGCAAAAAGATGTTGTATGCCGAACCGAAAAATGCAGGGACAATCAGCGGCAGGAAGGTATCGATCCAGTTCAGCTTGGAAAAGAGAATGAACTGCGGGATCATAATCGCCGGATATGGAAGCATCATGGTGCTGAGCATGAGCATGAACCACAGATTGCTGCCCTTGCCCCGATATCTGGCGAAGCCATAGCCTGCAAGAGCCGACGAAAACAGGGTGCCAACAACGGTCAAAATACCAATAATGAGACTGTTCATATACATTTGACCGAAGTTCAGCGTGTCGAAAATTTCTCTGTAGTTACTCCACTGCCAGGACTCCGGCAGAAAGGTTGGAGGAAACGTCAGCAGTTCCTTCTTCGATTTCAGTGAGGTCGATACCATGAAAAACAAAGGGAGGAGCATGAGAAAGGTGGTGACCACCAGGGCAATGAAGCTGGCAATGCTAACCGCATCGATTTTGCGCCGGCTTTTATTCACAGAAGGTGAAGCCCCTGGTCCGGCAGTCGGAATCGTACTCATTTTCGTCCGCCTCCTTCATAGTGAACATAACGGTTCGAGAGTTTAATAATGAGCGCCGTAAACGCCATGACAACGATCAGCAGCACCCAAGCGAGTGCCGAGGAGTAGCCCGCTCTGTATTCCTTGAAGGCGCTGGTGTACAGGTTGTAAACGTAGAACCAGGTCGAGTAGTTTGGACCCCCTTGGGTCATTACATATGCCTGTGTGAATACCTGGAAGGAATCAATGACACCCATAATCAGCTGGAACAAAAGTACAGGTGAAATCATGGGCAGCGTCACATTCAGGAAAATTCGGAAGCGTCCCGCGCCGTCAAGCCTGGCGGCTTCCACGAGACTTGAAGGAACGCCCTGAAGTCCTGCAAGGAACAGAATCATGCCTGAGCCCACCGTCCAGAAGGACATAATCATCAGAGCGTAAAGCGCATAATCGGGGCTCATAAGCCAGGCTGGGCCGCTAATGCCGAACCAGGACAGCACGTAATTGAACAGACCGATCGATGGGTTGAAAATCCAGTACCACAGCAAGGACATCGCCACGCCGGATACCATGCTCGGAAAATACATGGCCGTCCGGAAAAATCCGCGGAATGGTATTTTCGCATTGAGCAGGAGAGCAAATCCAAGTGCCAGCAGCAGCTGGATCGGTACACTGATAAATGTGTAGCGCACCGTTACGACAACAGATTTCCAAAACAGGTCATTTTGAAACATTTCTTTGTAATTCGCGAGTCCGACATATTTCGGCGGGTGGATAATGTCATAGTCCGTGAAGCTGTAATAAAGGGATGACAGAATCGGATACAAGGCAAACACGAAGAAACCGATAAGCCATGGAGAGATGAAGAGGTACATGTAAAATGTCTGCCGCCGGCTTTCGCGATGGGTCACATAAACACCAACCTTTCTATTTGATATAAAGTTATAACGCTTTAACTTTCGCGGTTGAGTTTCCCTTAAATAAAAAGGTTTCATATGATGTTATGTAAGTGAAAGTTAAAGTGCTTTAACTTTATTATCCGGACTGATGAGATTATCATAGTGGATGGTTTCTCAATTATCAACCCTTTTTTTGGATGTTTGTAAGCGCTACCTTTATTGACACTTCGGAAGTTCTTTCAAAACGCCTGATAAAGGCTGATATAGAAAGGTTTGGGTGGATATTCAAGCCCGCGGAAATTAAAGATATTTCTTTGGAGGAATTTTCCCGAAAGGACTGTATTTTTAGGCCAAGTCTACTAGGAAGTCCGAATTGGCATTCGTATCATAGGCTTCGACTCCGGTTAAGTCGAAGCGAAGTGGATTCCCTAACGGGTCAACTACCGCATGATAGAATTCGTTCTTCTACCCAAAGAACTATGCTAATCGTCGCTAAGCTCTTGGAAGCCCAGCCTCGATATATTCCCCTTTTTGATGACATTTTTCTTTTGAACCTAAAAAGTTTACTCGATACGCAGTTCAGGTTACGTACTCTAGGGACTGCAATTATCACAAAGTGGGCTGAATTTTAGTAGGTGAGCGGGTCAAAGTAGAGCGGAAATTTGTGTACTGCATTCCTTCAATTTTTTACTTACCGCACGGTCTCTCTTTCGACTTAATCGCGCGGCAGGGCCGGATATAGCCAATGCTGCAATCACTTTACCATTATAAAATATTGGAGCAGCAACGCAGCGTAAACCCACTTCTGTTTCTTCATCATCAATGGCGTATCCTTGTTGACGGATTACGTTTAGATGTTCTTTTAATAAATGGTTGTCGTCAAAGGTATGCTTTGTTGCTTTGTGCTGGGTAAGATGTGTAAGCATTTTTTTTAGGTGTTCATCACTTAGGTGCGCCAGGATAACTTTCCCAAAGGCACTTAGATGGGCATAAGCGGAATCACCTACACGTGTATGGCTACGGATGGCATGATTGCCCTCCACCACTTGGACTGTCATGACTTTCATTCCATCTAAAACTCCGATATAGGCAGTTTCGCCAAGATCCTGTGCTAATTGATGCAGGGATGGAACAACTAACCAATGAAGTCGAGTGTTAGCAGACGATGAATGGTGTCCCTTTAATTCAGAAGCTTTGTACGTGTGACCATCTTTTTGAATAAATCCTGTCATTTCCAGCGTATATAGCAGACGGAAAGTTGTAGACTTGTTAAGGTTAAACCGATGCATGATCTCAGTCAGTCTCATGGGTGCACCTTGTTGCAACGCGTCTAGAATGAGTAGTCCCTTTTTTAGGGTTGCAACCTCATATTGATCCATTGATTCACCTCTAAGCGGGAAATTATTATAATTGAATTATTGACATATAAACGGATTACATTCTTTATTCTGACCTCATTACAAATGAAAAAGAGAGGGAAAGAGCTTTATGCCCAACCCTCTCAGGTATATTTAAGTGGTTATGACCATAACCATGACACTTATTCTCCTTTTAAAAATAGGCGAATGCCCTCAACTGCGTAAGCATGATCCAACTCACCGGTTAATCCGCCAACCGTTACAGATCCGACTACACCAACACCCTTGACACAGATGGGAATAGAACCGCCAACCGCTTGATATTCTGCAGTGGAAAGCAGGGAGTGTTCTGCATGAGAAGCACCGCTTTGGAGAAAGCGCTGGTCAATGTAGGCAGAACTGCGGTTATAGTGGTCGACAATCCGTTTTTTGCGAAATAACCATACGTAGTTTTCCTCCGAAGTACCATCCATGAGATGTGTAAACACGGGAACTCGGTTACGTTCAATATGCACGGCCACCGCTACGTTGTTTTCTTGAGCATACTGCACAATCTGGTTACCAATGACAAGAGCATCTTGATGGCTAAAACTTGTAAATTCCAATTCTTCCTCTAATAGTTCTAGTGATTTCAAATCCATTTATCCTCTCTCCTCAACAAAAAGACTCTGTTTCTTATCCATTCTGTAGTTTATAGCTGCCAGTAAAAAGGCGAATCCTGCCATAATTGCACCGATCCAAGCCGTGTCCATCATATGCAAGTGGTCTACTGCAAGTCCACCCAATGTTGAACCAGCAGCAATCCCAATATTAAATGCAGAGATGTTTAATGCAGAAGCGACATCCTTGGCAGAAGGAACCAGCTTTTCTGCGAGCATTAGAATGTAAGCCTGTACGCCGGGAGACATCATAAAAGCGAAGAAACCCATTAATATGAGGGACAAAATGGTGAGCGTCTTGTTGGGCAATAGCCATATTTGGAGCAGCAGAGCAATGCCCTGAAACAGAAATACGAATCGAAGTGCCTTTACAGGATGTCGATTTGCTAATTTCCCACCGATAATATTCCCAATGGCTACAGCAACACCGTAAATCAGCAGTAGCCATGAAATAGACGAAGATGAGTAGCCGCTAATCTCTTCAAGGATAGGAGAGATATACGTAAATAAAGCGAAGGTTCCGCCGAAACCTAGAATCGTCATTAACAAGGCAGTGATGATCCGAGGATTAACAATCAAATTTCCAACATCTCTTAAGGTCGGTGAGTGCATTGAACGTGGGACTTTATCTACTGCCACAAGACTGACCAACAAGGCTATCAGCCCTAAAACTGCGACCACGGCAAATGACATACGCCAACCAAATTCCTGCCCGATATAGGTTCCAAGGGGAACACCCAAAATGGTAGCGACGGTTAACCCAGTGAACATAATGGAGATCGCGGTGCCTTTCTTGTTAGCAGGCACCATATCTGCGGCCACTGTAACTGCAACAGCGAAAAATACACCATGTGCAATAGCTGTAATTATCCTAGATAAGAGCAAAAGGAAATAGGTGGAAGATATTGCTGCTAGAGCATTCCCTAAAGTGAAGACGACCATGAGGAACACCAAGTATCCTTTTTTAGGCAATTTCCCGGTAATAACTACGACGATTGGGGTTCCAATAGCAAGGGCCACTGCATACCCTGACACCAGGGTCCCAGCTTGCGTTACTGATATGCCAAGATCGGTGGCTACCTCTTGCAGAATACCGACAATAACAAATTCTGTCGTTCCAATAGCAAAAGCACTTATTGCAAGTGACATTAGTGCTATAAAGATTTTTGAATTCATACTTTCACCTCCTTTTGTAGGCCAATATTAAGTGAGAACTTAAATGAGTTCAAATAAAGAAAAAAAAGTTTCTATAAAAGAAACTTTTCTCGGTGGATACAATGATAATACCAATTGGAGAATCGATTGATCTTTACATAAACGATAACAACGTACTTAGCTTTGATCTTATGTCTCAATGTTTTCCAAATGATACACATCCATGGTGTCAATTATGGTTTCTATATTTTTCCGGTATGTTTGGTAATGCTCGGTATTCACATGTTCGATTATGGCATTTTCGTCAGCCCAAGACTCATAAAAAACATATGTGCCTTCTGTTTCAAGCGATTTATGCAGCTTGTATTGTATACAGCCTTTCTCTGCACGAGACGGTTCAATAAGTTTGATCAATTCATCGCGTAGCTGTTCCTCTTGTCCAGGTTTTGCTTTTAGAATTGCACAAATTGTGATGACAGTCATGAAGTACACCTCTTAATAACAAATTTTGATAATATTCTGTTGCTGAAATATGAAAAAAATGCATGCAGCATGGCCTCATCATAGATAAATCATAGGAGATTTTCAAAAAATGTTAGAAAGTTTCTAATAAAGAAACCCATTCAGCCACCTTTCTCCTAACAACAGCGAAGTGCTGCAGGTGCTAAATCTATCAAGGATGGAATGATTCTATGCCCTACATTAAAGCTAAAGTTGGCTTTAACGATAACATGGACAGGCATTATATGGTTGTTTATTGTGCTTATATGTGTAAAAATATATTGTATATTAAAAATATAACGAATGAATTGGTGATGTGATTATCATGAGTAATAATGATCGAATACCGTTATACCAACAAATTCAAGACTATGTCCGCAAAATAATTACCTCGGAGAATATGAAGCCGGGTGATCGGATACCGACAGAGAAGGAGCTAATGGATCAATTTAATGTTAGCAAAATTACGGTTGTCAATGCCCTAACAGGCTTAGCTAACGAGAAGCTGATCGCCCGTGTTCCAGGAAAAGGTAGTTTTGTCGCAGAAGAGACGGACTCAGTTATCACAGTATTTTCTGAATCTCCAACACCAATGAGAAGGGGGCTTAGCACAGGTCTGATTGGTATTATCATGCCTACGATCCACGACTACTTTGCTATCCGACTAATCGAGGGTATTGAACAAACACTGAATCAAGAAGGTTACCGCAGCATGATCATGTTGACGAATGGCAAGATCGAGAAAGAAAAGGATGCGATCAAGGAGCTAAAAGCACTTGGAGCGGAGGGGCTACTTATCTTTCCTGTAGATGAAGGGAATTATAACGAGGAAATTCTCGGCATGAAGTTATCCGGCTTCCCTTTTTTGCTGATTGACCGATATTTACCGGGAGTCGAAACCCATTACATCGCGGCTGATGGAAGACTAGGTGTAAGGATGGCCGTTGAACATCTATGGGATCTTGGACATCGTGATATAGCCATTTGCTCGGATTCACCGCTGCAAACCGTCACGGTCCAGGAGCGAATTGACGGTTATATTGAAGCTTTGAAAGATAAAGGGGCGCTTATTAATCCTGCTCATATGATTACAGATTTCAAGCCACTGTCTGTCCTGAAGGACGCGGAGTCCCATCCATTATACCGATACATCTCTAACAAAATGGTCACGGCTTATATTTCACTTAATGGTAGGTTGGGTGTTCAGATCTATCAAATGGCCAAGCAAGCAGGACTCCGTATTCCCGAAGATGTGTCGATTGTGAGCTTTGATGATCCAACTTCCATCGTGGAGGAATTTAGTATATTCACGCATGTTAAGCAGTTTGAGAGCGAGATGGGATCCCGTGCAGCCAGCCAGCTTGTCGAAGTCATTCGTAGTAGCGGAGATACTACCGACTTCAGCAAGATACTAATTCAACCTGAACTTGTCATTCGACAAACCTCGGGAATCTGTCCCATATCGTAATTTCCAAGGTTTGATTAAAGTCTTTTCCGTATATGATCCGGAAAGGACTTTTTATTTTAAAAAAACATATTGAATATATTGTTAATATATATTATATTTTATGAAATGGTGGATACACAAATCACGAAAGACAGACAAACATGGGTGAGGAGGCTAGGACCATGCTTCGAGATCGTAAAGAAGAGCGAATTGGATTTCAGGAATCAGCGCCCTATCATCCCGATTATGACCTGCAAACGGACTTTGTCATGGTCTACGGGATTGACGAAACGATGCAGGAACGTATTCGGGAATGGAAGGATAAAGGGTACGTTGTGCATTTGATGACAGGAGTAGCATGGGGTACCTATAACGACTATCTGGACGGGGAGGTAGACGGGGAAACACATTGGGATGAAGCCCAGCTGGACCGTCATGGTGAGATGATTGTTCATGGCAAGGAGCCCATTATCCCTTACATGGTACCAACAGTTTCCTTTGGCAGATATATCGCTGAACGAATACGTTTAGCCGTCGATTCCGGCGTGGAAGCGATCCATCTGGAGGAGCCAGAATTTTGGGTGAACGGCGGATACTCGGAATCGTTTAAGAGAGAATGGCAGCTGTATTACAAAGAATCCTGGAGAGCGCCTCATTCCTCACCCGATGCACAGTTTCGGGCCTCCAAATTGAAAGCGTATTTATATACACGTGTATTAGACCGATTATGTACCGAGATGAAAGATTATGCTCTAAAGCGTTACAATCGCGTTCTTCGGTTTTACGTTCCAACCCACAGTCTGATCAATTATACACAGTGGCGAATTGTTAGTCCGCAGTCTCGCTTGATTGAGCTTCCGTCTGTAGATGGATATATTGCGCAAATCTGGACAGGGACTTCACGAACACCCAACGTTTATGAGGGGGTACGAAAAGAACGAACGTTTGAAACCGCATACTTAGAATATGGTGTTATGCAAGAGCTAGTAAGGGGAACAGACAGACGAATGTGGTTTCTGCATGATCCCATCGAAGACAATCCGAATTACACATGGGCCGATTATAAACAGAACTACCTGAAGACGGTTGCTGCTTCACTTCTTCATCCTGGAGTTTCCCATTACGAGGTCGCCCCATGGCCGCGAAGAATCTTTAAAGGGACTTATCCGTCTGATGATGGTGCAGGTAAAGAGCAGATTCCTCCTGATTATGCAACGACATTGCTGAACGTTATGCATACACTTGGGAACATGGATCAGGACAATGTTGAAATTGAAGGTGAATTTCTTCAGGTTGGTGTATTGATTGCAGATTCAGCGATGTTTCAGCGCATGAAATCGGAGCCGGAAGCACCTGATGCCGGAAAGTATGACGGCACAGATCCAGAAGGATTCCAAGAGGATGGCGATACGGAGTTGTTAGATTTCTCTCCATTCTACGGTCTTGCGTTACCCTTACTTAAACACGGGATACCCGTGAGACCTGTCCAACTTGATAATGTGAGGCGCTATCCCCATTACTTGGCTCCATATCGTGTCCTTCTTTTGAGTTATGAGTTTATGAAGCCAGAACACTCCGATATCCATTATGCACTGGCCCAATGGGTACAGGATGGGGGTGCATTGATCTATATTGGGGACGACAGCGACCCGTATCACAACATTCGAGCATGGTGGAATGACGACCAGCGCAGTGAAAGCACTAATACCATGTATCACTCACCACGAGAGCACTTATTTGAACAGCTTGGACTTAATGTAGAACAGGAAGGGATTCATCATGTGGGCAAAGGACTGGTTCATTGGCTCTCTGTACATCCGGCTGCATGTTCGTCAAGTAAATCGGGTGCAGATCAACTTCGCCAGTCTGTGAAAGAAACATGGGAGAAACTTCAGGATTCCAACTTCCGTTGGGAAGCCAAGCATTATTTTAAGATCAAACGGGGGCCCTATATCATTGCCTCTGTCCTGGAAGAATCTGTATCCGAAGAACCGCTGGTTATTCCAGGTCCGGTTGTGGACTTGTTCGATCCTGCCCTGCATGTTCGGCAAGAGGTAAGGTTAGCTCCTGGTGAGCAAGCATTGTTATACGACATTACGGCCGGAAGGCCACAGCAAGACAAGGTCAGCCTAATCTCAGCTTCTTCCAGAATTGAAGATCTGACGATAACGAATACAGGTTTTCAATGTGTAGCCAAGGGCCCGTCAAATATGCAGGCCACGGCCAGATTCTACTGTTCATTTGAACCGATATCCATTAGTAGTATAGATCAACACAAGACTGTACCTATCGGATGGGAATGGGATATGGAATCGAAAACCGTGCTGCTGAAGTATGAGCATGGCAGCAAGAACAAGGTGGAGATTCAAGTAAGGTGGGGTCGTGAGAATACAAAAGCTTGATGAATGAGAGGAGAGAACAAAACAATTATGCCATATGAACCGATTAGACTCGGGCATTTGAATCAAATGCTGTCCAAACTCCGTGAAGCGATATATGAGCCAATTGCCAAGTTGAATGTGACGGCATGGGTTACCCCCGAGCCCGTTTCATTCGAGGAAAGAATGTCAGGTCAGAAAATCACCCTTTCACAGGGCGAGCGTTGGGGAGAGTTATGGGATTGTGCCTGGTTTTGTTTTACTGGCAGCATTCCACCGTCTGGTAGTGACGCCAAGGTTGTTCTTTTGCTGGACGTGAACGGCGAACTCTGTCTGGTGGACCACGAAGGAACGCCTGTGCAGGGTTTGACAACCATCAATTCGGAGTTTGAATTCACATTGGGTCTCCCCGGGAAAAGAGTGGTTGAACTGGATCATTCTTCGATAACGGTGACGGAGGGAGCATTCGAACTATGGGCTGATGCTGGTAATAATGACTTATTTGGCAAATACCAAGGCGGTACGATAAAAGAAGCGGTCGTGGCTATCTGTCATGAAGATATACGAAGTCTGTATTACGACACAGAGGTACTGCTGGAAACGGCAGAGCATCTCCCTGCCGACACAGCGCGTAGAGAAAAAATTCTTCAGTCCCTATATAACGTTTCGTTAATAATGACGGAATTCACACCAGACCGTATTCATCGTGCTAAGGGATTATTGAACGAACAATTATCATTTCGCGGTGGAGATTCCGTGATGAACATAAGTGCCGTTGGTCATGCGCATATCGATTTGGCTTGGTTATGGCCGATCCGTGAAACGATCCGAAAAGGTGCAAGAACATTCTCGACGGTGCTTCGCATGATGGAACGTTATCCCGATTATGTGTTCGGGGCGAGCCAGCCTCAGCTATACGATTGGATGAAGGAACACTATCCCAAGCTGTATGACCAGATCAAGGAACGGGTGCAGGAAGGCAGATGGGAACCGCAAGGGGCGATGTGGGTAGAGTCGGATACGAATGTGCCGGGTGGTGAATCTCTTGTACGCCAGATCTTGTATGGTAAACGGTATTTTCAACAGGAATTTGGAATGGAGATGAAGTCACTGTGGATGCCAGACGTATTTGGTTACTCCGCAAGCTTGCCGCAGTTATTGAAAAAATCCGGTGTGGATTACATGATGACACAGAAGCTCTCCTGGAGTGAGTACAACCGCCATCCTCACCATTCCTTTCTGTGGGAAGGGATCGATGGTTCCTCAGTATTAACACATATGCCGCCTGAGGATACGTACAACAGTCCGGCGGCTCCACGTTCCATTGCCAAAGCAGAGCGAGAGTACTTAGATAAAAATGTATCCAACCACGCACTGATGCTCTTTGGCATTGGAGACGGCGGCGGTGGGCCGGGAGAAGAACATTTGGAACGGCTGGAGCGAGAGAAGAACCTGCTCGGTCTGGCGCCTGTTGTACAGGAACCTTCCTGGAGATTCTTTGAACGATTGAATGAAGAAAGAGAACGATTCCAGACCTGGCGTGGTGAGCTATATCTGGAGAAGCATCAAGGAACCCTGACCAGTCAGGCACGAAGCAAGCGCTACAACCGCAAGATGGAGAAAGCTTTACGTGAACTGGAGTTTGCCGCTGTGCTTGCTAACCGGATTGGCAAATCTTATCCGGCCGAGACACTGGAGACGATCTGGAAGGAAGTCCTTCTATACCAGTTCCATGACATACTTCCAGGATCCTCAATTAAGCGGGTGTACGATGAGTCGTTAATACGGTATGAAGAATTGCTCCAGCAGACGGAAGCCATGATTACCGAAAACTACGGTTATTTAGCAGACCATATCTCATCGAGTGAGGCAGAACCCTATGGAGTCGTGGTGTTCAATTCACTGCCTTGGGAACGTGAAGAATGGCTCCACATAGATGGACGATGGTGTAAAGTGCAGGTTCCATCGATGGGATACACGGTGGTATCCGATTATGGCAACCAGGGTGTCGAGCGGGAAGTGGCGTCCAGCATTGAAATCGATTCGGAAACGTTGGATTCGGGCTTCCATGTTACAGCCGAAGAACGGAGCATAGAGAATGACATCTTCATCGTGAAATTTGACCAGAATGGGGGCATCACCTCGATCCTGGATAAGCTGGAGGCTCGTGAAGTCATCCTGCAAGGGCAGCGGGGGAACGATCTTCGCGTGTATCATGACGAAGGCGATGCCTGGGATTTCCGTCATGATTATTCAGCGCAGGCGGGGATGCCATTAATTCTGAATGATATCCGGGAGCTTCGGGATGGTCCGAGAATTGGGCTGGTTTTTGATTACAGCTACGGAGAGTCTACTCTAACCCAAACCGTAACTCTAACCGAGGGTAGTCGACGTATCGATTTCGAGACCAGCGCGGATTGGAGAGAAAACGGTAAAATGTTACGTACTTCTTTCCCAGTTAACATCCGTACCGATCAGGTTCACTGTGAAATCCAGTTCGGCAGCTTGAGCAGACCGACTCACCGCAATACGATGTGGGACTTTGCGAAGGATGAGATTTGCGCTCATCAATGGGTGGATTTATCGGAGCCAGATTACGGAGTTGCCCTGCTCAATGATTGCAAATACGGGCATCGAGCCATCAACAATGTGCTTGACCTTCATTTGCTGCGTAGCAGCTCCTATCCAGATCCGGTGGCGGATCGTGCAGAGCATCAATTCACCTACTCGTTATATCCGCATCAAGGAAATCACGTGCAGGCTGAAATCTATCGAAGAGGAAATGAGCTCAATATCCCACTTCGCCTGAGTTCCTTGTCTGCACCTTCAACAGATGTATCAGAGGAAAAGCTTCCTTACACGAAAGCATTCCTGCAGCCGGATCATCCGCACATCATGGTAGAGTCGGTCAAAAAAGCCGAGGACAGTAACGACATCATCGTCCGTCTGTATGAAACCTCGGGAACCCAGGTCAAAACGAAACTATCTATCGGATGGAATGCTGCCGAAGTCTGGGAAGTTGATCTCATGGAAAATAACATTTCAACACTGGAGCTTCAGAATCAATCTGATGTAGTCTTGTCCTTTACACCATTCGAAATCATCTCGTTGCGATTGAAAGGTTAGCAAGAATAACGGGTTCAACCTTCCACAAGGGAAAGGAGCGTTGGGAATGTGATTAAATCTAACAATCTGTTAATGAAGCAAATCTGGAAGCATAAGATCTTTTACTTGTTCATGCTACCTGGCATCATCTGGTTTTTCTTGTTCTCCTATGTTCCCTTATATGGAATTCAGGTTGCTTTCAGGGACTATACCTTCGTTGGCGGTTTTACCGGAAGTCCATGGGCTGGCTTCAAGTACTTTGAACAATTTTTTAACTATTATCAATCCGGTGATATCATCCGCAACACGGTTATCATCAGTCTCATGAAACTGCTTATCGGCTTTCCGATGCCGATCATTCTTGCCATTCTTTTAAACGAGATACGGATGATCAGGTTCAAGAAAACCGTTCAGACGCTTTCTTATTTACCTTATTTCGTATCCTGGATCGTGGTTGTCACCCTGATGCAGAGATTGCTTACTCCATATGGCGGTCCAGTCAATGATTTGCTGGGATCGTTTGGAAGCGATCCGATCCAATTCCTGAACAATCCCACCTGGTTCTATCAGATGATTCTCGGATCGGACATCTGGAAAAACATCGGTTGGAATTCGATCATCTTTATGGCCGCCATTGCAGGAATTGATCAGCAGCAATATGAAGCTGCCAAGATCGATGGCGCAGGACGCTTTCAACAGATGTGGCACGTGACACTTCCAGGTATCCGTAATGTGGCCATTATATTATTTATTCTCGCCGTGGGTAATTTGATGAGCGCCGGTTATGAGCAGCTTCTTCTCCTGAACGGACCTGGGACTGCCAGCATGGGCAGCGTACTGGATGTGCATGCCATCAACTCTGGTATCCGGGAAGGGCGCCTGAGTTACGCCGCAGCTGTTGGATTATTCCAAAGCGTTATTGGTCTTATCCTGGTTCTGACGGTCAATCGGATTGCCCGCAAAGTCAGTGATGTATCCCTGTTCTAAGGAGGTGACGTTATGACACGTAAATGGTCTTTATTCTCAGTAGTCAACTATACCTTGCTTGCTCTGGTTGGTTTCTCCATGATCTACCCGTTTATTTACATTTTGGCTTATTCATTGAATGACGGTAAGGATTCGATGCAGGGCGCGATCTATTTTCTTCCACGCAAATTTACGCTCGAGAACTATGCTCAAGTATTCGATAACGCCCGCATCTGGAAGGCGTACCAAATTACAATCATGCGCACCGTGCTGGGTACGTTCCTCCATGTTGTCCTGTGTACGCTCATGGCCTATGCGCTTTCCAAAAAAACATTGCCCGGCCGATCGTTCTTCACCTTTTACATCTTCTTGCCTACGATTTTTAGTGCCGGGTTCATCCCGTTCTTCATTACGCTTCAGAAACTGCATTTGATCAATAGCTTCTGGGTATACGTCTTGCCGCTGTTATTTAATTTCATGCATATCATTATTATCCGAACCTTTCTGCAAGGCATTCCGGAAGAGCTGGAGGAATCTGCCCACATTGACGGGTATGGGGATTTCCAAATATTCGTTCGGATTATCCTGCCTCTTTCGGGACCGGTGCTGGCAACCATCTCCCTCTTTATTGGGGTAGCCCATTGGAATGACTGGTTCTCAGGGGCTTACTATGTATCCAACAAAGATCTGATCCCGGTGCAAACCCTCTTGCAGGAGATGCTGACGGAAGCAGAGTCGTTATCCAATTCGATGCAACGCGCAGCCCAACAGGGTGGGCAGACGGTTGGTGGTGCAGGCGGTGCAGGTGCGACACCTGAATCCCTTCGTATGGCTTTGCTTGTCATCACGGTTTTCCCGATCTTGTGCATCTATCCATTCATGCAACGGTATTTCGTAAAGGGAGTGATGATCGGTTCGGTGAAAGGTTAGGTTATCCTGACCCGGAAATTGATGGGCTTTACCAAGCTTGACCAAGACATTCATATTCATATTTCAGGAGGCGATTGGTTTGAACAGGATTTGGTCAAAAGGCGTATCCGTATTACTCGTGTCCATCTTGGTTGGAGGATTGTTGAGCGGCTGCACGGGTTCATCAGAGAACGGTGATGGTGGAGAAGCAGCCGATGGTTCATACAAACTCAAAATACTACACAATTGGAACGGATCGGGGGGATCTGATAATGGCATGACGCCTGTGGAAGAAGTCATCAAGGAGAAGACTGGCGTTACCCTCCAGTGGGAATATACAAAAGGCAGTGAGACCGAGAAAGTAAACCAGATTTTTGCCACGCAGGATTTGCCGGATATCTATACTGGACCCGCATGGGGAGGCGAGTTGGACGGCATTATCAAGGCTGCCAAAGAAGGACAGCTGTTGGATATTTCCGACAAATTGGGGGATTATCCAAACCTTGCGAAGTCAATTGCCGAAGAAAATGTACCCCCAGCGCTATACGAGAAAGCAATTGATGCATATGACGGCAAAAAATATCTACTCCTGCAAAATCAGCCTGCCACGAACGAAGACGGCATGGACTGGCTTTACGGCTTCTATGTCCGTAAAGACATTGCCGAGAAGGTCGGTGTGGACCCTCAGTCTGTTGTGACGAAGGAGGATTTTTATAACTTCCTCAAAACAATCAAGGATGCCAATCTGCAGGAGAACGGTCAGCCTGTCTTCCCGCTGGGTGGCTTCAGTAACGGCTGGTCCGTGGGCATTGGGAACACCATGTTCTATTCGGGTGCTGGATATGTCGACAAAGGAGATGGAACGGTAGAGTATAACTTTTTCACCAGAGGCTATGAAGAGTACACACTATTCTATCGGAAGTTAGTTGAAGAAGGACTGATGGACCCTGAGGCATTTACCCAAACAGACCCAATCGCTAAAGAGAAAATCAATCAGGGCCGCATCGCTATCCTTGCTGCACATTATCCGGCCATTCTGGATGCTTCCAAAGAATATATCACTTCGCACCCTGGAAGCGATTACATTCCTATTGGCCCATTGGAGCGGGCAGATGTTGACCCGAACCGCCCCGCAGATCTAGGTATTCAGGGCAACAACGTAACAGCCATCACCAAGGACTGCAAGGGCGCATGTGTAGATGCAGCGCTAAAGTTCCTGGATTATATGGCTTCCGATGAAGGATTCATGCTGGCGAGATACGGGGTTCAGGGCGTTCATTGGGATATGAAAGATGGTAAACCTGTCGCTAATCAAGAGTGGTTCGATAAGTTTACGGCAGATCAATCGGGAAAAGTTCGCAAGAGCGAAGGCATTAGCATTGGTCTAGAATCGATCACGGGGCCTGATCGGATCAACTCGGTAGCGGCAGGAGATATCTGGGCCGATCAGGGACGTCTCGATGCCATGGAGCAAGCCCGCAAAATCCTGCGGCCTAACGGCATTCAGGTGATTACAGCCTATAACCCAGGTGATGTGATTACCAAAGCGCCCGAATGGGAAATGCTGAAACCTTCGATGGACCGGATCAATGATGCTTGGAAGGAAGCAATCTTTGCGAAATCAGATGAAGCGGCGATGGGGATTATCAACGACCTTCGCGAGCAGCTCCGAAAGACCGGATATGATCAAGCCATGCAGTTCACGAACGAAAATCTGAAAGGCAAAGACGTGGTAACCGTTCAGATGCCGAACTGATGACTTCCATAATTAAGGGAGCCCGGTAACACGAAAGGCTTCGCAGCACCTTGGTAAACGAGGGAGCGAAGCCTTTCGTTGTTTTGCTTGAGCGTGAGGACACATCCTTACTATGAGCGTATACCCATGGAATTCGTTATTCTTGATATTGACTTTACTTTAAGGAGTTGTATTCATATGACGACAAATTTCAGACCTCCATCTGTACCTCTTGTAACCGTAGATCCTTATTTTAGTGTATGGTCCGCTGCAGATCATCTATATGAAGATCATACCCGACATTGGACGAACAAAACGAATGGCATGGTTGGGCTTGTGATCATTGATGGTAAGGCCAGACGATTTATGGGGAAAGTGGCATTGGGGGATCAATCTGAATTTCAGGAGCCGGAGGCACTCGTTCAAACCGATCTGACGGTGGAGCCAGTAACGACTCGATATACCTTTCAAGGGGAAGGGATTGAACTTCAGGTCCGGTTCAACACACCTTTATTGTTGGATGATCTTGATCTGTTATCCCGACCTGTGACGTATGTGACTTTTCAAGCAAAATCTATCGATGGGAAATCCCATCAAGTCAAGATTTACTTCGATGTCACAGGCGAATGGTGTGTACATACACCGGATCAGCAAGTGATCTGGGAACGTCATGTGATCGAGGGACAATGGAATGCGATGTCCATGGGTACAGTCGAACAGCCCGTATTGCAGCTTGCTGGTGATGATACACGAATCGATTGGGGATATATGGTTCTGGCTGTTCCTCAGACCCCTCGTATCCAGACGGTGATACATTCCGTGACAAGTAGAGAGCAGTATGTACGGACCAGTCAATTGCCGACAGAGGATGATCAGCACCAGCCGAGAGCTGTTTCCGATAACATGCCGGTCATGGCAGCAGAGATCGATCTGGGTGTAATACAGGAAGAACCGGTATCGCAGTACCTGATGCTTGCGTATGACGATGTTCATTCGATTGAATACTTTCATAAACCTCTGAATGCTTATTGGAAAAGAAATGGATTGACGTTTCATGAAATGCTGTTGATGGCAGCTGATCAATATGAAGAGATCCAGCAACGATGCGACAGCTTTAATCGTGAGCTCACAACAGAGAGCCAAGGCGCAGGCGGTGAGAAGTACCGGGATATTCTGGCGCTTACGTACAGACAGGCGATTGCCGCGCATAAATTGGTTGCTGATGAAGCGGGAGATGTTTTATTTTTCTCCAAAGAGAACTTCAGTAATGGATGTATTGCTACAGTGGATGTCAGTTACCCGTCGATTCCATTGTTCCTGAAATATAACCCGGAACTAATCAAGGGCATGATGCGTCCGATTTATAAGTATGCCATGAGCCGTGATTGGACATTTGATTTTGCGCCTCACGACGTAGGAACTTATCCGAAAGCCAACGGTCAGGTATATGGTGAAAACAAGTTGGAAGACCAGATGCCGATTGAGGAATGCGGAAATATGCTCTTGATGGCTGCTGCGGTGAGCAAGTATGAGGGGGATATCGATTTTGCCCGTGAACACTGGGAACCTCTTACGAAATGGGCGGGGTATCTGCTTCAGAATGGACTCGACCCTGCAAATCAGCTGTGCACCGATGACTTCGCCGGACATTTGGCACACAATACAAATCTATCTATTAAGGCTATATTAGGCATTGCTGCTTATTCGTACATGTGTGACAAGCTCGGTTTGCAGGAAGGAGCCGCTTACCTTGAAGCCGCTCGGAAAATGGCGAATGAATGGATGACCATGGCAGATGCCGGGGATCACTATAAGCTGACTTTTGACAGTCCAGCCGATTCATGGAGCATGAAATACAATCTGGTGTGGGACCATCTGCTCGACTTACACCTGTTCCCAAAAGAAGTCGCTGCTAAAGAGCTTGAATACTACATGCATAAACAAAATCGCTATGGACTGCCGCTGGATAGCCGTGAAACGTATACCAAATCAGATTGGTTGGTATGGTGTGCCTCCATGAGTTCAACACAAGCACAGTTTGAGGCATTGATCACACCTTTATGGGATTTCATGAATGAAACCTCGGCTCGTGTTCCGGTAACGGATTGGTATGACACCATCACCACAAAGCAGATGAATTTCCAGAATCGTTCCGTTGTCGGGGGCTTCTTCATTCAATTACTCATGCAAGATTCTACAGGCAAACTCGTGTGAAGGTAGGTGATGAATGTGAATGACATTATCGAAGAAGTTTGTACGGACTTAATACAGCTAAAGCAGCAATTCGAAAACCCGGATGCAACGTATCGCCCACAGCCTTTTTGGTTTCTGAATCATGAACTTGAGAAGCCGGAACTCCAGAGCCAGATTCAATCGATGTTTGAAGCGGGAGTCGGTGGGGTGGTCCTGCATGCGCGTCATGGTATGCAAACCCCATACCTGTCGCCAGAATTTATGGAAGTGTTGGAGTTCTGTACAACAGAGTGCGAGAAACGCAATATGGTCGTCTGGCTGTACGATGAGGATAATTGGCCAAGCGGAACTCTAGGCGGTAAGCTAACACGTGAGCATCCGGAATATCGCATGCGTTACTTAAGAATTGAGGAAAAAAGATATTCGCGAGGTCCTAAGCAGGAAGGATTGAAACTGGACTTTGCCTCTTATGATCACAATGAGCTTATCGCCATTCTGGCTTATCGTTCCGTCCACCATGATGGGGAGTGGCTGCTCTATGATGAACCAGAAGATATCACACATTTATGGGGGCAGGATTGGAAGTCGGATACGGAGGATACCTATATCGTGCTGGCCTGTTGGTCCTGTGAAATCGCTGAAGGAATCACGTTTGCCAAAGGGTACTATCTCGATACATTGAATCCGGAAGCTGTTCAGACCTTCATCCAAATGTCTTATGAACCGTTTCTGCCATTGCAGACATATTTCGGATCCACAATTCAAGGGGTATTTACCGACGAGCCAGGGCTCATGATTCATGATGGTTTCTCCGGGGTGGAAGCGATTCGAACGGTTGTTGATGATGTGGGTGCTACATTGCCGGGCATGGTCTTCGCATGGACACATGGGATGGCAAAGCGGTATCAACATGAGAATGGGTATGATCTTATCCCGCGGTTGGGCGCATTGTTATATAACATGGCAGATGGCAGCCGGTCAACGAAACAGCAATATTATGATACGATTACGCGCTGGTATGTTGAGGGCTATCATGCTGCGATTCGTACATGGTGTGAGCGGCATGGACTGCTGTATATCGGTCATACGCTGGAGGAGCCGGTCTGGGGACAGGCTAGGTCTCAAGGCAATCAGACCCGTGTATTGCAGCAGTTCCACTACGCAGGCGTGGATTATCTAACTCCCGGAATCGGTACAAAGGAGAATCCGCATCGCATCGTTTCCGTTAAGACAGCGGCTTCTGTAGCACAGCTGGATAGGAAGAAACGAGTGATATGTGAATCTTTTGGCGCAAGCGGTCACGGCTATTCCATGCGTCAGAGGCGACTCGATGCTAATTTCATGGCTTTCTTAGGTGTTAATCTGTTTATTCCGCATGCGTTTTATTATTCGTTTGCGGGGTATCGTAAGACCGATTTCCCTCCGACGGAATTCAAACATGCACCGCATTGGCCGCATTATAGAGCTTTTGCCGATTATATTGGTCGATTGAGTCTGCTAGGTGCAAGCGGTAAACGAACGCCAGAGGTACTCCTGTTATCGCCTATTCATACGGTGTACCAAAATATGTTCGCTTCCGGTGAATCGAATATGCATCCTTCTTCAGATGTGCTATTCTCGCTCCTGTCGGATCGCATGCTGCGCGGGTCCATCGACTATGACTATGTAGATGAATGTCAGCTTCGCGATGCCACCCTCGTGGATGGAGAAGGGTATCGATTTGGCGGGAATGAGAATGTATATTCGATTTTGATTATGCCAGAGATTGAGGTCATGTCAGGAGACATTGCAGCTAGACTCGTTTCCTTTGTGAAGCAAGGAGGCACTCTAATTGCAGTAGGAACGACTCCACAGCATAGTGAGACCCTTCGGCAAGATCCAGAGTTGCTGAAGTATATGAGTGAGTTATTCAGTTCCGATCGTCAGCATGGGAAGCTACATGCTGTTGGCAAGGGATACAGCTTGTTCTATTCCATGAACGACTCTGCTCATGAAGGCGATCAGGCTAGGGATCGACTGGAAGCATTTTGTGCTCTATTAAGTGATTTGTTAAAAGAATCACCAGCTATTCTCTCGAACCTGATAAAAGGGCAGTCTGAAGATCTGATTAGGGTGGAACGCAAGATAGGAGATCATGTGTATGTGTGGTTTATGAATTGGTCGGATCAGCCAGTGACCATTCAGCTTGATCCAAGAGAAAATAAGGATTACTTGGAAGAATGGGACTTGGAGAGCGGGGGAGTGCGTCGATTAGACAGTGAAGCGGTTCTTTCATTTGTGCCGGGAGAGCTGCGAGTACTATCGGTAAGACCTCATGAAGGTCCGTCCTTTCCGCAAGAACAAATGAACAATGGAGAGCGAACTTCTACGGATGTGGTAGTTCTTGATGAGAAGTGGCAGTTCAAGACAGCCGATCCTAATGTGCTTCTGCTAGATCAATGGCATGTAACGTTGAATGACCGACAGTCCAAAATGAACGCCACGATGCCTGGACAAGTGAATACGTATCGCACTACGTTTATGATGACGCAAGAATTGATTGAGATTGTACAATCACAGAGCGATTCGGGTCATGCCGATGAGTCAGGAAAAAAATCGGCTAAGATTGAGTTGATTCTAGACGATGTAGAGCAGAAGATTCCATCACATATCGGCTTTCTGTCACGTAGAAGGAATCTTGAAATCTTCGTCAATGGTATACGCCAGGAAGCGTTGAAACCATCTTCTTGGCAGGACGCTTATTACGACAGTGTAGATATCACACCACATTTGTTGGTTGGCGAGAATGAGCTGGAGATTCTGACGGTTTCTTTACTGGAACCGATGCCGGCTATTTCATTCCCAGCATTTCTGATTGGTCCATTCGCAATAGAAGATCATACTACGTTAACTACCGATGTGGAACATGTGGTTGGATGTTGGGATTCTGCTGGCTATCCTTATTATTCGGGCACGGGATTTTACTCGCAACATGTGGACCTGACTGATGTCAGCTTAACTGCAAATGATGAATTATGGTTGGTAACTGAAGATATAAGGGAGACGGCATGTTTGTATGTGAATGATATTGAAGCAGGCATCCGTTTATGGCCGCCTTACCAATGGAACATAACGGCATATGTACAAGAAGGAAATAATAAAATTAACATTCATGCAGCAAACACACTGGAGAATTTATATGGAAAATCCGCACTTCCTTCAGGGATGAATGGACAGGTGAGGTTGGTGCGGCGAGCGCTAGGATAGGGACTATATTTCAACTTTTATGATAAGAATGACTGGTCTTTAAAAGGTCCGGTCATTCTTTATTTGTTTATAACTACATTGCCTAGTAATATATATTTAATATGGTTAATTAAAGTGTAATTTAACCGATTCAAAAAGGACGTGTTTAAGCTATAAAATATAATAATACGACATCATACAATTGAGGGATTTAATTAATTTGTTGTTAAATGTCGAATTTAAGGAACATTTGTCAAAGGTATTGAAAGTTATATACTATATATTTAATATATAAATGAAATGACTTATTCGCCGAGGAGGGAGTGTATAAGAAGAGGACGCTGTTTGTTCCATTACTGCATATGCACCACATGACTTCACATTTCACATCACATTAAAAGGAGAAATGAAAATTATGATTCGTAAGTTAGCGGTTTTGTGTATTACCCTTGTCTGCACAACAGTGTTCTCGGTTAGCGCATTTGCTGCTTCTAATGATTCAAAGCATGTGGATTCTTTGAAATGGCCTAAAAATCAAGCGCTTCCAAACTTCGGTAAAGTTGAACACCTGGATGTTGCCAATGTGTATGAGGCGCAGGGGGATATCAAATTGCTTTTGACAACTCTTTCGGGGGTTGTGAATCGGGAAAAGCCACGAGTTTATGTGCTACAGAATAAAGTTGACCCTTGGCTGAAGGACTTAAAGGTTCCGTATAAGCAATATGACAACGCTATGGATGTTTTCAAGAAATATGCAAAAGAGATTAAAGGCATTATTGTATATGATCCAAATTTACCCGATTCAATTAATGTGGCAACTACACTTGCTGGACTAAAGAATGCTGTTGTCGCCAGTCCTGAACTTGCACAACAATTAACAGCTGCACCGTATAACCTTTCGGTACTTGAAGACTTACAAGGCAAATTCAAGAATCGTATGGACGCGTACAATTGGCAATATGAGAATCTTTGGAGCCAAACGACCCAAAGAATGTTGGTCGGATTGAGTCCGGATACATCCATCCCGATGCCGCCAGGAAATTTTGAATCGTTCCAAACGATTGCTATCGAAAAGGAACAAGTACGTGATGGAAGTAATCGGAAAATATTTGAATATGATTTGTCTTCCTATTTGGGAAAAGAGGCTGTCTATCTCCGCTTCGAAGATGCCTTTTCTCAGGATGGCTGGGGGCCAGCCGTTCATCAAGTGACTGTGAAGGCAGATGGACAGGTCATCTCAGATTTTAAAACGGGTACCTCCGAGGAAGAAACGTTTCTCTATGACAGACATAACTCCAAATTTTTACCTGGAAGCGATCACCGCTTCGTAGATCACGGCAATTACTTTGTATACGAATTTAAACCTGCAGCCAATACGAAGCAATTAACAGTATCTATTGACATGTGGAACCAATATAAAGTATCAGCGAGCAGCATTAAACCACTTTCATCTGAGGAGAAGGAACCTTATGGTTTTCTACGTGATTATGCCGTAGCAAACAAAGCAATGGTCTTCTGGCTGTCAACAAGTGTGCCTGAGGAAAAGGCGCTTTTCGAGAAGATTCTATCCGACGTAGAGCCGGGGACACCATATATGGGATGGTTTGACAATGATTTCGAGGGGGAGGTCGCTGGCCTCGAACTAACGTCTCGTCATAGTGTCTATGTTATACCTTCTGACTGGTTTCATAACATGACCGTATTTTCAGGAACAAAAGTTAAACAACAACCGACACCTAAACGAGTAGATTCTAAGCTCGAGAATAAAATTTACGTGACCTATACTTTTGGCGAAGGCGACAATATGCAATACGACCTGAATCATATGCGTAACTTATGGGCTGATCCCGCTCGGGGCAAAGTACCCATTAACTGGACCTCAAGTCCGCTGCTGTATGATGCAGCTCCTGCCGTTCTAAATTATTACCGTTCAACTGCGACGGAAAATGATCTGCTTGTCGCAGGACCATCTGGAGCGAGCTATTTCAATCCGCATGTTTGGCCGAAGGAGACATTTACGGAATACCTGAAACAATCCTATTCGTATCTTAAGAAAACCGACATGTCATACCCTTATGTGCTGAATCGGGAACTTGGAAAAGACATTCCGCTCAGCGAGTCAACAGCGGCTGCGTATGAGAAAAATTATAAACTCAAAGGTCTTTTCTTGGCAGGGGAAGATAAAGACGATATTAAAATCATCAATGGGAGCCTTCCGGTATCTATGATGCGAGGCATCTCCACTGTTCAGGACGGAAAAAATGTATTGACTGATGCAAAGAAAGACTGGGATGGCAAATCTCCAAAGTTTATTTCGATTGGGATCAATGCGTGGAGTATGACACCATCGGATGTTTTAGCTATCACGGAATCTCTTGGGCCAGAATACCAGATCGTCAAGGCTGATGAATATTTCTCACTCGTCCGAAAAGCCCATGGATTGTCCAAATAAGGTAGAGAAGATAGGAATCTTTCAATCACAAGTAATGTGAAAAGAAGCATGAAGGCGAGCTGATGGCTCGTCTTTTTTGCGCTGTGCTTGGATCACTCTAGACTTAGAGCCACAATTTCAGCAACCTTTCAGTTGAATTTAACGGGATGGGATATAGTGGAACCAACTAAGAGGAGGAGATCAACGATGAATATTTCTTCAGCAGCAAGTTCCACGACATCCTACATATCCACGTCTTCATCCAGTTCGAACAGCACAAGTGAGTTCGAAGCTCAAATCTCGCAGCAAAGCTCTCAGAGCAGCGGTACAACCGGAACCAAAGAAGCGCCGCCGGCCAAACCATCAACCAATGGCATGCAAGCAGCATCCCCGCAACAAATTGCAAATGCAACGACGGACAGCAATGGCCGATTTGATATTTGGGTATAAGAGGTAATACAGAACTTAATTTAAGACATCTTAAAAAACATGCTAATCGATAAGTTAGAGCTGATTAGCTGATTAGCTGATTAGCTTAACCAAAGACACCTGCCTGATCGCTATAGATCAAGCAGGTCTTTTGGTTGTTCACATGCTTTATTCAATCGTTAAACTGTTTATCCGTTCAGAGACGGATCTTTTTTTATAGTACAAGCCAATAGTCACCAGAACCACCATCTCGGATAGCGGAACGGCAAGCCATACGCCAGTGACACCGAAGAATGAAGGGAGGATCATAATCAATGCAACCATAATAATCATCTCACGTGCAGCTGTAATCCAGATGGCCATTTTGGCATTTCCGACAGATTGGAAGTATGTGCTCATAACAAAGTTAATACCCATGAACAAGTATGCAAAAGTAAATATTCGCAAACCGTACACGGCGTTATCCGTCACACTGGCACTGAAGTTCCCGAAGATTTGCACAAAATAAGGTGCACCCAGTTGTACAACGAGTAACAGCAGGACCCCACATGCCAGAGCCGTTCTGGAGGCTAGACGAATGGTCTGTTTTTCCCGATCCATCTGTTTGGCTCCGTGATAATAACTGACCAAAGGTTGGGCGGCGGAGGCCAGACCGAGAAATGCCAGCAGTACAACACCATGAATATAGTTCAAGACTGTAAAAGATGCTACGCCATCCGTGCCCGCAATCCGATCCAGTGAAATGTTGTGAGAGATGGAGAAGACGGACATACCTAGTTCAGCCAGGAAGCTGGGAAAACCAATGAGTACAATGGAAGCCAGTAGTGTGGTATTCCATTTGAATCGGGTGAATTTAAGATTATTATTTTTTCTGAAAAAGTGAGTTAGCAACACAAGTAGCGCCAGAGATGCCGATACAATTGTACCAATCGCGACGCCACGAACGCCCCATTCGAGCACGTATAACGTTATATAGTTGAGCACAATATTGGCTACTGCAAACGTAATCTGAGCATACATGGATGTATTGGGATTTCCGTCGTTACGAACAAAAATCGTGAGTGCATTCTCAATGGTGAAGACAAAACCGAACAAGAGCATAATATTCATATAGTCCGCAGCAAACGGGAATGTTTCAGTATTGGCGCCAAGGGCGAAGACAAGCTTATCCTTGAAAGTATATGCCGTATATCCAATAACCATCGTAATCAGCAAAATAATCGTAATGGATTTGGTGAAGAGTTGTCTCGCTGTCGTGAGATCCTTCTTACCCATATAGGTGGAATACAAGGTTGCCCCGCCCATTCCAATCCATAGCGACATGGCTACAAAAAGCGTATAGACAGGAGAAGCAATTCCGATTCCAGCCAGCGCTGTAGAACCCAGTTTATGTCCAACCATAATGCCGTCGATAATAAAGTTGAAAGCGATAACCAGCATCCCTAATATGGAAGGCACGAGGTAGCTTACAAATGCCTTACCTACAGATTGCCGTTCTAATGGATGCGTCCAATTTGTGTTCATGATGACCTCCGTTAGTATACTGAATGTTCGTTCTATATTATATTATACTGAACGTTCGTTCTGTATAATAACATGCCGGGAATTTGGTTGGCAACTTTTCCAAAAGATGACCGTTTATATGGTAGAGTTAATAGAGCATCTTTTATGTTACGGGAGGAATCTCTTTATGAAGCAAAACAAATACGATGAAGCCGAGTTTTTCGGCAATTACAGTCAGATGGCCCGGTCAACCCAAGGGCTGGAGGCTGCTGGCGAGTGGCATGAACTGCAAACGATGCTGCCTGAATTAAAGGGTAAGGACGTCCTGGATCTGGGTTGCGGCTTTGGTTGGCACTGTCGATATGCACGTGAACAACAGGCTAGTTCTGTGGTTGGCGTGGATTTGTCTGAAAATATGTTGCAACGTGCACGCGAGATGACGGATGATCCTCATATCGAGTACCAGCGTATGGCGATTGAGGATATTGATTTTGCACCTGAACAATTTGATGTGGTGATCAGCTCACTGGCTTTGCACTATATCGAGCGTCTGGATCAGGTATACGCCAAAATCAATGCATGTCTTGTCCAAGGAGGCACGTTTGTCTTGTCTGCGGAACATCCCATCTTCACGGCACGGGCGGAGCAGGACTGGCATTATGGAGCTCAGGGTGAAATACTGCATTGGCCTGTGGATCATTATCAAGAGGAAGGGCAGCGGGTAGCGAACTTTTTGAACCAGGACGTGGTGAAATATCATCGGACGATGGCGACTCATCTGAATGAATTGATTCAAGCTGGTTTTGTCATTCAACAGGTAGCCGAGTCCAAACCATCCCCTGAGATGATGGAGCAGGTTTCCGGTATGCGAGACGAGAATCGTCGACCGATGTTTCTGATGATTGCCGCGGTTAAAGCTTGAGCAGCAGCTTTTGGCATCAAAATGAAGTTTATGGGTTTTATACTCGATAGACCAGCGCGTTCAGTACATCTGGACCTTGCTGGTTTATTTCATTTTGCAGGAGAGGGAGAAGAAATAAACCGTTTGGGAACCAAAACCGATTGGATGCAGTCTTATTAAGTGAGGTGAACATCAGTTGGACTATCAATATCTGGCACACGCTCAGACGATCGACAATTACACACTTAGCAGCATAATGGATGAGTACGGGAACGACGTATGGAACTACGCGTACTTTCTAACCAAAAGTACCGAGCAGGCGGATGAATTGTCACAAGAGGTGTTTATCCGGGCGTATTCCGGGATCGCCAATTTTCGAGGAGAATGCTCATTGAAGACATGGCTGCTGACCATTACTAGGAACACGACATTTACATACCGGAAGTCCAGATTTTTTCGCAGCAGCTTATGGGGAGAGACACTGCCAATCCACACGGAACAGGTGAATGCGAGCATGGGTGAGATGAAGCCTGAAAAATTTGTTCACCCCTCTGCCGAAGCCGAGGCGATCAGCAGGGAGCACGTTCATGAAATCTGGGACATCATCATGGCTTTGCCTGATAAATTCCGGGAATTGCTTTTGCTGCATCTAAAGTACGAACTTACGACGAGTGAAATTGCGGAAATGCTGGGCATCAGCGCGGGAACGGTCAAATCGAGACTGTCCCGGGCGAGGGCCAAAGTACGGAAACAGTGGGAGGAGCGAAGCGAATGAAACATATGGATGACGAATGGAAAAAAGTAGTCAGACAGGAGCCGTTTGCGGCGTCTCCTTTTACCGAGGAGCATAAGCAGAACGTACTTCGCCAGGTAGCCTGGCTTAAATCGGGATCTGCACAGGAAATGAGCGATGTTGGGGATAAGTCCGTCGAGCAAAAAAAACTGCCCAATCAACACAGACGCCGTTTTCGCTCCCGCAGAGCCGTTATGGCGTACACGACGATTGCAGCCGTGGCAGCGGCGGTCATTCTCTGGAACGGACAAATTGTGGAGCCTGTGATTGAAACAGTGTATCCCACAGCAGCGCTGCAATATACGGATGATGCCGGCATGAGCCTGCTCACTGACAAGATGAAAAAGAATGTAGCTGTCACGATGCGAGACTATCTTGGCAAACAATTACTCATAACCAAAGTGCAGGACCTGCCTGTCTCTGGAAGAGTGTATGTCGAGGCTGGAAAAGAAGGCGATGCAGAATATGCGTTGATCTGGCTTGATGCCGCAACAGGCAATCTACGTGAGGTACAGATGAGACGGGAGATGTCGGCTAATGAGCTGGAGCATCGGTACTTGCGCCAGATTCCTTCACTTCTTGAAGGGATAAAAAGTGACCCTACGCTAAAACCGATCTCAGCCAGACGTTATGTGAAAATGAAGCAGGGTCAGGAAAAACCGGTATGGTTCACTACATTGTTTTTGGAGAATAGTAGGGGCAGTGGCAGTATCGAATGGACAAGGGATGAAGCAGTATCCGTTTCTGGTAGTGTGAGTTCAGATACTGTATCACAAGATTTAATAACAGAAGCCAGAATGTCGATTGAAGCCTTGTCTGGTGAGCCCGCACCTGATTTGAAAAATATAATTTTTGAACAAAATGGCAAGACGCTTGAAGATACAACGGACCTGTATTTTGGAGATCGGTATTTAGTAAGTAGAAGTGGTGGGATGTTTAGCGATAAATATACTGTTATGGATTTCCAGAGGGGGATTCCAGACCTTGAAACTCGGGAAGAGTATGAACTTTACTTTGAGAAGTTACTTAACATGAAGGAAAGTGTAATCAGGCAGAACGCAGCACCAGTAATCAAACAAATATTCAAAATCGACCTTGATCTATATAAACTTGAAAGAGATCCAAATACGCCTGGAATGGTCACATTCCGTTCAGCAGAGACAGAGGTTTACCATACTTTTAAGGTTCGATATGAAGAAGATGCAAGGATTACGATGATCACAATAGATGCCAATGCCAACCTCTAAGATTTGGTTTCATATGGTACAATCAATTTAATAGATGATTGGAGCATAAGGAGCATAACGATGAAATATTTGGTGAGTTCATGTCTTGCTGGCGTAGCCTGCCGTTACAACGGAACAGCGAGTCTGGATGCAAAGATTCAGGAGCTTGTGGAGCAGGAACAGGCAAAGATGGTCTGCCCGGAGCTGCTTGGAGGGTTTTCCACCCCGCGGGAGCCAGCTGAAATTATCGGCGGTACGGGTAAGGATGTGCTGACAGGTACAGCCAAGGTAATGGAGCAGAGTGGCAATGACGTCACGGAGCTGTACATTAAAGGAGCCTATCAGACACTTGAATGGGCGCAAAAACTGGATGTTACCTGTGTGGTACTCAAAGAATTCAGTCCTTCCTGCGGTACACAGATGATCTACGATGGCAACTTTGCTAACCACAAAGTCGTGGGCGAAGGGGTTACTTCTGCTTTGCTGCGGCAAGAGGGATTTACGGTTATCTCGGAAAATGAGTTCATGGAACAGCTCTAAGCGTTGTAATTTTATCTCTGACACGAATCACAGGTAAGTCGCCTTGGGAGCAGCAGATCCATGGCGACTTGTTTTTTGTTACAATAGGGCACCATTAATCACTGAAAACCTTGTTAGATAACAATAGTTACTTTTATGAACTAAGAAACATTATTGTGCGTACTTTTATATTTTGATTATAAACTCTAAAATAATACTTAGGTATTCAAGTTCAGACCATAAACAGGAACATAAACAAGAAAAGGATGTGCAGACATATGGAATCTTCGGCAAAAGCCATAACGAAAGAAAACATTTTGAACGCTTACTATTTTCGGCATGCAACCAAACAGTTTGATGCTTCACGTATCATTTCGGCAGAAGATTTTGAGTTTATTCTAGAAACGGGACGGTTGTCGCCAAGCTCAATTGGTTTGGAACCTTGGAAATTTCTGATTGTGCAGAACCCGGACTTCCGCAAGCGTCTGTCCGAAGTTTCCTCCGGGGCTCAGAAACAATTGGCGAAGGCAAGCCATTTTATTGTTATTCTGGCCCGGTCTGATGCGAGTTATAACTCGCCTTACGCGGAATATATGCTGAAAGAAATCAAGGGCATGCCAGATGACGTATTTGAGTTGACCCGTGAAGCTTATGGCAAATTTCAGAAGAACCAACGAATGCTTGAGAACCCGCGTACTTTATTTGACTGGGCGTCCAAACAGACCTATATTGCTCTCGGTAATATGATGACTGCTGCAGCGCTGATTGGTATCGATTCCTGCCCAATTGAAGGGTTTAACTATGAGGCCGTACATCGTATTCTGGAAGAGGAAGGTCTACTGGAGGATGGACTATGGGATGTTTCCGTCATGGCTGCCTTTGGTTATCGGGCGGAAGATCCGCCACGCGAGAAATCCCGTCAGTCTCTGGATAAAATCACGCAGTGGATTGATTAAGTTTATCAGTCCATGCTCGAACAAGTAAAAGAAACGGTCAGCACCAAGTTCTAAACGTATTCACATGTATTTATTGGCAGGCCGGTTCGTTCGTCGAATCGGTCTGTTTGGTTTGCAAAATGAAAGAAAGGGGGTATAATCTTACCCATGGAACCTATACTCATATTCAAAGCATTATCCAACGAGACACGTCGACAGATTCTGTTGTGGCTCAAAAACCCGGAGCAACACTTTCCACCGCTGGAGTTATCCCAGCATCCGGATGCTGGAAAGAGCGGCATATGTGTTGGAACGATTCAGGTGAAGGCCGGACTGGCTCAATCCGTCATATCCAGCTATCTGCTGACCATGCTCAAAGCCGGGTTGCTGATCTCCGAGCGTAGGGGACAGTGGACGTATTATCGCCGCAACGAAGAAACCATTCGTCAATTTGCCGAGTACGTACAGCACGAGCTATAAGCCGGACGCCGAGACGGAAGCAAGAATGCAGGTGCAGGCGGGTATTCCGTCCGGATGTAAACGGCTTGAGGAGCAGCTCTGCCACATCATTTTTTTGTGCTTTTACATCTATATATCTGGATATACAAAAATAAAAATATAACCACAGAGGAGAACTTTCTATTATGTCTACCGACAACACAGCTTCATCCCATAAAAAACATATTAACGATGTTAAATTGTCCATTCTGGATTTGGCTCCTGTTGTAGTAGGTGCCACACCTGCGGATGCGCTTCGCAACAGTCTGGATCTTGCTCAGCACGCAGAGCGTTGGGGATATCACCGTTACTGGGTAGCAGAACACCATAACATGCCAGGCATCGCTTCTTCCGCGACCTCGGTTGTCATTGGTTACCTTGCAGGTGGAACGAAGACCATTCGTCTCGGTTCAGGCGGAATCATGCTGCCTAACCATGCGCCCCTTGTGATAGCCGAGCAGTTTGGTACACTGGAATCCCTATATCCAGGCCGTATTGACCTTGGGCTGGGCCGTGCACCGGGAAGTGACCGACGTACGTCTCTTGCTTTGCGTAAAGACCTGAACAACGGTGAAGATTTCCCTGAATTGCTGGCTGAGCTTAGAGCATTCTTCGATGCTTCTGCTACATCGTATCACGCGCCTGTTCGCGCTGTACCCGGCGAAGGATTGAATATCCCGATTTATCTGCTCGGCTCCAGTGATTTCAGTGCTCGTCTCGCCGGACAGCTGGGATTGCCGTTTGCTTTTGCCAGCCATTTCTCACCGGATTACACCCGGATTGCACTTGAAACGTATCGGAGCAGTTTCCAGCCATCCGATCACTTGAAGGAGCCCCATGTTATTGTGGGTGTAAATGCTGTCGTTGCGGATACCGACGAAGAAGCAGCATGGCTTGGTACAACGATGCAGCAGCAGTTCCTGAACATTATTCGTGGGACAACCGGATTGGTGCAGCCACCAGCCGATATGGAAGGCAAATGGACGGATCGTGAGAAAGCTGGTGTAGAGCAGACGCTGAAAGCAGCTGTGAACGGTTCTCCGGAGACCGTGCGTGGTCAACTGGAATCATTTATTGCTCAGACCCAGGCGGATGAGCTGATTATTACGTCGATGATCTATGATCATCAGGCACGCTTACACTCGTATGAGCTGATTGCTCAACTTGCGGGAAAAGCATAAATAAAAAAGCATAAATGCAACATCGGACGTGAACTTAAGGCTCGAATGTTGCTGACATATTAACGGTTTGTCTCTTCGGAGGCGAGCCGTTTTTTGGTAGGGATATTTTTCAAAGGAGACCTATGGGGCAGAAGGTTCTTTTTAGGGTAAAATGAACTTACTGGTCTAATTTGAAACGGTTAAACAGCGCCATACGTATAAACTCAGTGTGTTATACATATGTTGGCTTGTACAAGCAACTTTATGCGCAGTCAAGAAACATGCAGGTTTACAGCGTATGCTTTGATAAAGGATACATAAGAGAGGAAGACACGCCTATGGAGCAACCCGAGCAACCCCGCATTTGGCCGGATCGATTTAAACGATTTTTTTTGAATAATAAGTTTGTCCTTTTTCTGTTAATTCTGCTGCTGGTAGGACTGAACGTGATGGTTCTTACCAAAGTATCTTTTGTTTTGCACCCGCTGGCGGTGCTGATCAAGACGATTGTGCTGCCGATTATTCTGTCGGGTATTCTCTATTACCTGCTGAATCCGATTGTGGATGTCATGGAAAAGTGGAAGATCAAGCGTGGCTGGTCCATTCTGATCTTATATTTGGCTATCGGAGGCATCCTGACAGTCGTGGTACTAGCGGTCATTCCGGTCGTACGTAACCAGATTATGGGGCTGATTGAGAATTTCCCAACGTACAGTGAGACGGTAAAGCATCAGTTTGAAGAACTTACGGGCAGTCAGCTGTTCAGTCAGTTCCAGGAAACGGTGAATCTGAATTCTCAGGACTGGTGGGGCACGATCTCCCAGAAAGCCACTGAAATTCTGAACTCGACCTGGACTAAATTGGGCGGATTCCTCGGAGCGTTCACCGAGACGGTGTTATCCATTGTAACGGTTCCGTTTATCCTGTTCTATCTGTTGAAAGACGGCAAGAAGCTTCCATCGAAAATTCTGTCTTTCCTGCCAATCAAGAGTCGTACAGGTGCAATGCATGTACTGGAAGATATCAATCACCAGATCAGTTCGTTCATTCGTGGACAGATTATCGTCAGCTTCTGCATCGGTATTCTGCTCTACATCGGTTATATGATTATTGGTCTGGATTATGCGCTGATTCTTGCGATTATCGCATCCTTCACGAGTGTTGTACCGTACCTGGGACCTGCAATCGCGATAACGCCTGCGTTGATCGTGGCTCTGGTCACTTCTCCACTCATGCTGCTGAAGATGGTAGTGGTGTGGACGGTCGTGCAATTAATAGAGGGTAAATTCATCTCACCTCAGATTATGGGCAAAACGCTTAAAATTCACCCCATTACCATTATCTTTGTCATCCTGACTTCAGGTAATCTGTTCGGTGTGGTGGGCATTCTGCTGGCCGTTCCGGGATACGCGGTGCTGAAAGTATGTGTGTCGCATATCTTCAACTGGTTCAAGGAACGTTCCGGCCTGTATGATCCGAAGAATAACAACCTACTGTAACTATAGCGGGCATATCCGTAGCTAGATCCCTGATAACCTTTTTTCAGGCAAAACGGTGCCCTTATACAACAGAACCCCCGTCCATCGGCTAATAACCGAGAGGCGGGGGTTCTGTTGGTTGAACAGGCAGGCTAATGCCTAGCTATGTTTAATATGCTGGAGCGTCTGCAGGAAGATCTGCTCGATGTGTGCATCATCCAGAGAATAATACACGGTCTTGCCTTCTTTGCGCCGCTTGACAATCCGCATGTTGCGGAGTGACCGCAGCTGGTGCGAAATGGCCGACTGTCCCATATCGAGCAGCACCGTCAGATCGTGTACACATAATTCCTTCTGCAACAGCGCATCAATAATACGAAGCCGTGTCGGGTCGCTGAAAGCCTTGAACCAATCAGCCATTTCAGAAGAGGTCTCCCGATCCATGAGAGAAGCACGAATGGTCTGCACGTCAGCCTCTGTTCCAGAGCAGGCCGCGTCGCATTCGGCTGGAGCTTTAACCGGTTGTTCCATTTCCTATCACCACCTATATTAACTCAACCCTTGATTTGATCAAATGTTCTTCGATAAGCCTATTATATCCAAAAAACGTCTAAAGCGAAATGATTACTATTAGCATATTCTGTATGAAAAATCAACTGAAATTGTTGACACTCGTGTTTAGGCGTGCATATAATAGGGTTAACAAAACATATGAATGATTGCTCATATATTGATTGTAAGATCAAAAAAATTACGGATAATTTTGTTTTACGTACTGCAAAGGGGAGAGTTCACATGGGAACCGGACAGGAACAGGTGAAAAGGGAACTGCTGCTGGATGGATTGGATTGCGCGAACTGCGCATTGAAGATTGAGAATGGCGTCAAAAAAATTAAAGGCATTACGGATTGCTCGGTCAATTTTGTGACCAAAACCTTATCCATGCACACCACATCCGATATGGATGAGCAGGTCGTGGAAGAAGCGAAGCGCAAAGTGCTTCGGCTGGAGCCGCATATTCGTATTTCGGAAAAAGGTAAATCATCGCAAGGCAGTCGCAGTTCTGCTGATTCAATAAACCAAACTAACGATAATGTGCACGCCCATGCAGGTAGCGGAGCCCACACGCATGGGCATACTTCGAGTGGGCACGATCATGCTGGTCACTCCCATGACCATGATCATGCACATGATCACGGTCATCATCACGGAGCCCAAGACCACAAGCATGATCATGGAAGTCATGCCGGACATGATCACGGTCATGCAGACGGTCACGATCATGACGCGCATGCCGGACACTCACATGAACATGGCGCCGGGCAGACGAAGGTGCTGCTGGCACGTTTGGCAGCAGGCTCCATTCTGGTGGCAGCCGCGATCTGGTCTCCGCTGGAAGGATGGGCACAGCTTGCACTCTATGTTGTTGCTTATCTGATCGCAGGGGGAGATATCGTTCTCCAGGCGTTCAAAAATATTATTCGCGGTCAGGTATTCGATGAATACTTCCTGATGTCTGTCGCTACTATCGGTGCTTTTGCCATTGGCCAATATCCCGAAGGTGTTGCGGTTATGCTCTTCTATCAGCTAGGTGAGCTGTTTCAGGGGCTGGCGGTTAATCGCTCAAGGAAGTCGATTCAGTCGCTTATGGATATTCGCCCGGACTATGCCAATATGCTGATTGGCTCGGGAGAAGAGACCAAGCGAGTATCGCCGGAAGAAGTACGTATTGGAGATCGCATCGTGGTTAAAGCGGGTGAGCGAGTACCTCTGGACGGGATTGTTAAGGCAGGTCGTTCCATGGTGGACACTTCCGCTCTGACAGGTGAGTCAGTTCCGCGTGAACTGGAACCCGGAAGTGATGTACTGAGTGGGTTCGTGAACAAAAACGGGATGTTGACTATCGAAGTAACAAAAACTTTTGGTGAATCCACGGTATCCAAAATTCTGGACCTGGTGCAGAATGCGAGCAGCCGCAAAGCCAAAACGGAACATTTTATTAGCAAATTTGCCCGTTATTATACGCCGGTTGTCGTCATTCTTGCCGCTTTGATTGCGCTCGTTCCGCCACTGGTGCTCAGTGGTGCGACATTCGCCGATTGGATCTATCGTGCACTGGTCTTCCTCGTGATCTCTTGTCCGTGTGCGCTGGTCGTTTCCATTCCGCTTGGTTTTTTCGGCGGCATCGGAGCTGCATCACGTAACGGGATTCTCATCAAAGGAAGTAACTACCTTGAAGCATTGAACGATGTTAAAGTCGTTGTTTTCGATAAAACGGGTACACTAACCAAAGGTGTTTTCAAAGTAACAGCTATTCGCCCAGAAGCTGGGCGTACGGAAGATGAATTGATGGAGCTTGCCGCAATTGCCGAGGCCCATTCCAATCATCCGATTGCTGAATCCATTCGCGCAGCTTGGGTAAAGGATATTCGGACCCAGGGTGTGGATGATTACGATGAGGTTGCGGGTCATGGCATCAAGGTCAGTGTGGATGGACGTGAAGTGCTTGCGGGTAACGCCAAATTGATGGAACAGGCAGGTATCTCCTACACGACTCCACAAACCGTAGGCACAGTGGTGCACGTTGCCGAATCGGGTTCGTATGTCGGGCACCTGATCATTGCCGATGAGGTGAAGGATGACGCAGCGGCAGCCATTCAGGCACTCAAGAAGCTCGGTATTCGCAAAACAGTGATGCTGACCGGCGATGCCAAGGCTGTTGGTGAAGCTGTAGGGCGTGAGCTGGGTGTCGATGAAGTATACGCTGAGCTGCTGCCACAGCATAAAGTCGAACAGTTGGAGCGTCTCGAAGCTGCCAAATCGCCGAAGGAGAAAATGGTGTTTGTCGGTGATGGCATTAACGATACACCTGTGCTCGCGCGTGCCGATGTAGGTGTAGCGATGGGGGGACTCGGTTCGGATGCTGCGATTGAGGCAGCAGACGTTGTCATCATGACGGATGAACCATCCAGACTGGCAAGTGCAATCCGGATTGCAAAACGGACACGAACCATTGTCTGGCAAAATATCGGTTTTGCGTTGGGTGTCAAAGCGATCTTCCTGCTGCTGGGTGTGTTCGGAATTGCCACCATGTGGGAAGCGGTATTCTCTGATGTAGGGGTGACCGTACTGGCTGTCCTGAACGCCATGCGTGTACTGCGCGTGAAGGACATCTAAGTTTTACGAAACGATCCGGACGGCTCTTCGTATATACGTAGAGCCGTTTTTTTGTTTTAATATCTGTGGTGTATTTTTAATGGAGTTAGGGGAGAACATTGTGGCAGGAGCAGTAGTTGGGATTATATGCGGAGTGTGCTATTTCATTCTGGGATTAATGGTGTACAAAAAGCCGCCGAAAAGGATTAACGGCATATATGGTTATCGTACTCCGCGAGCAATGAGTCATCCCGAGTTATGGGAAGAAGCGCAACGTTATAGCGCCAATCTGATGATGCAGTTTGGTGTGATTATTACGGTATTCGGCATAATCGGTTTTTGGCTTACGGATGTACGAGCTTTGGTTCTAAGTCTTGTGGCTACAGGGTTCTATACATTCAGGCTGTTTACCAGAGTCGAAGGCCGTTTGAAGCAAATGCAGCGTGTCCAGCAACAGGAGCAGAAGGAGCAAGGCGCTTAGGGGCACAATGTGAAATTGCACTTGAACGAAGATCCGCGAGAGCGGATCTTTTTGCATCTTACAGAGGCGGAGGACAACTGAAAACTACTTTTAACAACGGATTTTAAAATTTATACTGAGATAATCTGTTCATGTTTGAGACATACTATATATTCAAGCCCAAAATCTAACGTTGACGTTAACGTTAATAATATATATAATTATGTACATAACATTATAGACATATTAAAGTGAGGTGAAGGAAATGAGTTTATATAAAATCGATGACGTAGCCAAGGAATGTGGTTTGACCAAGCGTACCATTCGGTATTACGAAGAGATCGGTGTTATGCCTTCACCTCAGCGGACGGATGGTGGCACACGATTATACACCCGGGAAGATATCGATTATCTCAAAAAGGTGGTTCGGGCGAAGGAAGTGCTTGGTTTCTCACTTCAGGAGCTGCATACCTATGTGGCAACGGCAGATGCACTGAACGAACAGCGTTTTGACTACCAGCAGACCACTGAAGTGAGAGAACGGATCGAGAAGCTCACCAAGATGGAAACGACGTTGGATGACCAGCTGCAGCTGATCGAGCAGAAACTTCAGAGTATTCATGCCGTGCAGGAGGAACTTGAGGAATTACGTGAACGGGTTCAGAACGGCATTCGACGATTAGAAGGGCATGAGAATGACACATAATTAGTATTTCACGATAAGCACCGGGAGATCCGGTGTCATTTGTGCCGTTTTCTTTCCTATATTTCTGAAAATAAAAATGATAATTTCATTGTTTTTTCACAATTTATTTCACAACATATCATGAACCAGGAGGAATTACGTATGAAAAGAGAACCCTCATTACCTGACGAATTGCCGTCATCCCGTGGAGGTCTATTATCCCAGCCTAGAGCGGTATGGGCAGTAGCCTTCGCCTGTATCATCTCCTTTATGGGACTAGGATTGGTCGACCCAATTTTGCCTGCGATTGCAGATCAGCTGCATGCTTCCAAAAGCCAGGTATCTTTATTGTTTACAAGTTATAACGCAGTTACCGGGGTAGCCATGCTGATTACAGGTGTTGTATCCAGCCGGATTGGTGTGAAGTGGACACTGCTCAGCGGGATTTTGCTGATCATTGTTTTCTCTTTCCTCGGCGGGACCTCTGACACTGTAGGTGCACTCGTCGGTTACCGTGGTGGTTGGGGACTGGGGAATGCCCTGTTCATCGCAACTGCATTATCCGCTATTGTAGGACTGTCCACTTCGGGGACAGCCAAAGCGATTATTTTATACGAAGCAGCGCTTGGTCTGGGGATTGCCGTTGGTCCATTGCTCGGTGGTGAACTGGGTTCCATCTCATGGCGTGGCCCGTTCTATGGTGTAGCTGTTCTGATGGCGATTGCTTTTATCAGTATTACGTTTATGCTGCCTAAGATGGCCAAACCAAAAACACGCAGCTCCTTGTCCGATCCGTTCAAGGCTCTGGGTTATCCTTCACTGAAAACATTGGCGATTACGGCCTTCCTGTATAACTTTGGTTTCTTTACCTTGATGGCTTATTCACCTTATGTCATGAATCTGGATGAGCACGGACTCGGTTATGTATTCTTCGGTTGGGGTTTGATGCTGGCGATTACGTCTGTCTTTGTCGCACCAAGATTGCAACGTCGATTCGGATCGGTTCCTTCCATGAGCGTTATGCTGACCCTGTTCGCCATTGATTTGCTGGTGATGGCGGTGGGTACGGTAATGGGATCATCCACAACGGTTATTGTGGCCGTTATCGTTGCCGGGATTTTCCTCGGGATCAACAACACATTAATTACGACGGCAGTTATGGAAGCTGCTCCAGTGGAACGTTCTGTGGCATCGGCTGCATACAGCTTTGTCCGGTTCCTTGGAGGTGCGCTGGCACCTTGGCTTGCAGGTAAATTGTCCGAGTGGTTCCTGCCGGAGACACCGTTTTATTTTGGCGCATTGATGGTTCTGATCGGGGTCGTTGTGCTTCTGGTACGCCGCAGACATCTGCGCGATATCGATGCTGCCATTACGCATTAATGAACAGGAGGAATGGAAAATGCTGAAACGAATATTGGTTGCTGTCGATGGGTCGGATCATGCACACAAAGGTCTGGAGCAAGCTGTTGTTCTGGCAGAAAGTCTGAAACAACCGGCTTCTTTGATTATCGTACATGTTAATCCTTCGATCTCGCTAAATGAGCCCGCACTTGGTGTGGATCTGGAAGCACGGATCGCAGAAGAAGGACAGCATATTATACAACCTGTTAATGAATTGTTAGCCGCTCGTTCTGTTCATTATGAAACATTGCTGATTGCTGGTGATCCCGTGAATGAGATCTGCCGTGTAGCAAAGGATAGAGACTGTGATCTCATTGTGATGGGAACGGCCGGGAAAAGCATGCTCGCTGAAATCGTGGTGGGCAGTGTCAGCCACGGCGTCTTGAAACATGCAGGATGTCCGGTAATGACTGTCAAATAGTGGTATGACTTTCTTGTGTTGATGATGCTAAAGTGGTGTATAAATAGGTATGGGATAACGCTGCGTTAAACATGAATGGAGGGTACAACAATGAAAAAACAACATCTGTTCATCGGGGGCAAGCCCACCGAATCAGTAGACTATATAGCACTTCAGGCACCGTACTCGAAAGAAACACTGGCAGACGTATCCTCGGCGACAGCTGAGGAAGTCGAATCAGCGATTGCCGCCGCAGTTCAGGCAGGCAAAGAGATGCGCAGAATGCCTGCCCATCAGCGTGCAGACATTCTTTACAAGCTGTCCACCCTGCTGGAAGAACGGAAGGAAGAAGCAGCACGGATAATTGCGCTGGAGGCAGCGAAGCCGATTACTGCGGCACTCGCCGAGGTTGATCGTACGGTGGAAACGTATCGTTTCGCCGCAGAGGAAGCCAAGCGGCTTACCGGAGAGACGGTCCCTATGGATGCAGCAAAAGGCGGTGAAGGACGCGTAGGCTACACGATGCGGCAGCCTTTGGGCGTTATTGGAGCGATTACGCCGTTTAATTTTCCGATGAACCTGGTGGCTCACAAAGTAGGACCGGCACTGGCAGCAGGCAATACGATTGTGTTGAAACCTGCGGAGCAGACACCGTTGTCTTCGTATTATATTGCCAATTTGCTTCAGGAAGCGGGATTACCGGATGGCGCATTAAATGTGGTGAGCGGTGACGGCAAAACGATTGGTGATGTACTTGTAGAGCATCCTGAAGTGGCCCATATTACGTTTACAGGTAGCCCTGCTGTAGGCACCAGCATTCGCAGCAAAGCCGGACTGAAACGCGTAACATTGGAGCTGGGGTCCAATGCAGCCGTCATTATAGATGCGGATTCCAATCTGGATAAGGTGGTACCGAGATGTGTGACCGGGGCTTTTACTTACCAAGGTCAGGTATGTATTTCACTGCAGAGAATCTATGTTCATAGCGCGATTGCGGATGAGTTCATTCGTCGTTTTGCAGAAGCAGCCCAAAAAGTCGTAGTTGGAGACCCGTTGAATCCGGATACTGTTGTCTCTGCGCTCATCACATCCAAAGATGTACAGCGTACACTGGACTGGATCGATGAAGCGAAGCAGGCAGGCGCTGAGGTGGCAACAGGTGGAGAAGCCGAGGGAGGCGTATTGCGTCCAACCGTGCTTGTCAACGTTCCGCGGGATGCCAAGGTGTCTTGTCAGGAGGTCTTTGCCCCGATCGTTGTCATTAATACGGTGGATTCGGTTGAAGAAGGCATCGAGCAAGTGAATGATTCCATCTATGGGCTTCAGGCGGGTGTGTTCACCAATGATATTCATACTGCATTGCATGCAGCGGACCACATTGAAGCTGGCGGCGTGATGATTAACGACATTCCCACTTTCCGTGTGGATCATATGCCTTATGGTGGTGTGAAGCAGAGCGGGATGGGACGTGAAGGTGTTAAATATGCTGTAGAGGAAATGACGGAATTGAAGTTTGTCATGTTTAACAAGAACTAATTATTCACTCCTAAGACGAGCGGATATTCAAGATGAAATAGAACAAGATGATCCTGTTCCCGAGTTAGGGGTGCAGGATTTTTTTCTTTTTTTACACTCAGCCCTTACCGTAAAAAAATACATAGCCTTTCTTTATTAACCCCGGGTTCACATCTGATGAGAAGGGTATAAATACTTATCATACCGCAAATCTACCAATTAGATGCCGTTCATATCACCGAAGCATTGTGTATCCATCCAGAGAAATGAACGGATTACTGGGGTACAGAATTGTTGGAAGTCTTATAATATTTCACTTACATTTAAATAAAATGCAGTATGAACAAGCCTGAACCTTGGAGTTACAGGCCAGACAGGAGGTGTATCCAAATGGCATATTCCATGGTTGATCTATCCGGGATGTCCGGTGTAAGTCTGAGTGAATTGGGACAGTACGCAGAGACAGGTCTGCTGAATCCAGCCTTCGTAGGTCAAGATGAAGATATCTACTACGAGAAGCCAGAGCTGCTGAGACTACAGCAGATACTCTTCTGTAAAGAAGTAGGCATGGAGGAGAAAGAGATCGGCCCCATGCTCAGGGATACTCCCCGGGATATGATTCGTATTATGCAGCAGCATCGAATCGAGATGCTGGAGAAGGCACTTCATCTGCACAGAATGATTCAGACCCTGGACAAAACCATCTCCTACTTACGTGGTGAGCAGGAACTGGATGAGTATGAACTTTACGCTGGGTTTTCCAATAAGGGGCGTCACCAGCTTCTGAATGAACCGATTTCTGACCATGCGTCAAAGAATGACTATTCTGAACAGTTGAAGACAGAGGACAGTCGGAAGTACAACGCCAATTCACCGGAGCAACCCCCTATGCCTGATGGCCAGGCGATGAAGTCGAAGGAAGATTTTCTTGATTCACAGGCGAAGATTGACCGGATTCACTTGGACTTGCAGGGCGCTATTGAGGAAGGGTTAGAACCCGGCAGCCCGGAAGTACAACAGATTATTGGCAGACATCTCGATTGGATCAAGGATTATTACACCCCAACAGCAGAGATTTACCGGGATCTGGGCAATCTGTACGTCGAGCACAAAAATTTTCGCCAGATGTATGATGGCTACCACCCCAAGCTGGCCGAGTTTTTGCGAGATGGGATGATGATTAAGGCGGAACAGGATTTATCCTAGATGCATAAAGTATCTTGGGCGAGCAGAACATGGGTGTGAAGAAAAATAATCATAACAAAGAGCGCAGATCCTCTAGGAGGAGTGCGCTCTTTGTTATTGCATATCATCGTAAGGCCGATGAACTCAGCATCGGCTTAAGACCTTCAGGCAGTTAGGATAATTCCAGCTGCTCTGTAATCAGGCTTACCGCCTTTTCCAGGAAGACACGGTCTTCATCGTCAAAACGGTTTTTGAGCGGGCTATCGATGTCGAGCACCCCGTACAATTCGCCGTTTTTGATAATGGGTACAACGATCTCACTGTTCGATGCGGCATCACAGGCGATATGGCCTGGAAAGGCATGAACATCTTCAACGACCATCGTACGTCGTTCCGCAGCAGAAGTGCCGCATACACCGCGTCCAAGTGGAATACGGATGCAGGCAGGCAGTCCCTGGAATGGACCGAGTACAAGTTCTTTTCCATCATACAGATAGAATCCGACCCAATTGGTGTCGGTCATAAATACATTGAGCAACGCCGCAGCGTTTGCCAGATTGGCAATAGCGCTAGGTTCATCGCGGATCAGAGCACTTAACTGTCCCAGGACGGCGGTTTGCTGCTCGCTTCGTGTTCCTTCATAAGAAACAGCTTGAAACATGATGAATCACCCTCCCGAGCAAAAATGGTACTTATTTTCAAGATAGTGCAGAGCCTGCGGTTAGTCAAGCGGAGGATTTCGGAAAGGGCAGGTCAGGCATGAATATTCCTCCTGTTTCTCATCTTCCTGGGTGGGGTAAATACTTAGCAACCACGGCGGGCTACAACCCGGGAAGGAGCTTGGCTTATGCATGCAGAGGTACAGAATCTTTTTGTACGAATTCATCTTCTATATTTAGCCCAAAATCAGGATTTAACCGTTAGCGACGCATTGCCTCTATTGGAAGAACGGGGGTATCGCGTTGGAGAACGGGAGATCAAGCAGGAGCTTGAGCATCTGACACAGGAAAACTTCCTGACCGCCCATGGAGATCAATGGAGCCTTACCGGGACTGGCATTGAGGAGTTTAAGGAAATCATAGCCGTGTTCGGCCGGGTTAGTGAGGAATTGCTGGGGACAGGCAAGAAGACGTCTACAGCCTGAACTTTAAATTCGGATAAGGTATGTATCCCGAAATAGGATGCAAACTTGAGTTGATCCATACGTACAACAAGACCGGGAGCGGAAGTGGCCCGGTTTTTTGACGTGATAATGATGACTGAACAGTTGCCATTCGGTGCAGGTTATGGTTAGATGGCTATTGAATATGAGGTCTGTGGGATAGATCGGATCGGAGTGTCTTTTCATGTATAAATGCAAAGGGAGAATTCCCGAACTAGAGACAGGGCGGTTGCGTCTGCGCAAAATGCGCCGTCGGGATGCGGCCCAGATGTTCGCTTGCTGGTCAGACCTGGAAGTGACCCGTTATATGAATTTGGCGCCCATGATCGGGACAAGTGAGGCTGCGGATATGATTGGGCTGCTGAATCATATGGCAGGAGAAGAGGAGGCGATTCGCTGGGGTATTGAACTCAAGGAAACGGGCCGGCTCATCGGAAGTTGTGGATATAACACTTGGCAACTTGAAGGCGCATTCCGTGGGGAGATCGGTTATGAACTGGGGCGCGACTACTGGCGTCACGGTTATATGACGGAAGCATTTTCGGTTATGTTACCGTTTGGGTATGAGACGATGGGACTCAATCGGATTGAGGCGCTGGTTGATCCGCGTAATCTCGCTTCGGGAGATTTCCTGACGAACCGCGGTTTCACGCGGGAAGGCCTGCTGCGTCAGGTGCAGCATACGTCTACTGGGTATAAGGATATGGTGATGTATTCCCTATTGTACGATGAGTTTTTGCGTAAGAGAGATAAATAAAGAAAGCAATATATAATTTTTTTACATTGAAATTTACACAATAACGAAGGGGCAAAACAAAGCTGGAGAAGCGTAGCGTTCGCATTTATCACCGGATTTCCCCTTTGAAGGGGATGAAAAAAATCTGGGGATAACAGCGATCGAAAGGTTGTTCTGGTTCGTAGTGGGCTGTGTAAATCAATGTTCCAATTATATAGAGAATTGAAGAGAGAAGGGTTTGTGTGAATACAACCGGAGGTTTGAACCGCAGTTTCATCCTGGCGGGATTGCTGCTGGCGACTTTTTTGTCTGCAATTGAAGGTACAGTCATTGGTCCGGCAGGGCCAACCATTGTCAGTGAGCTGGGAAGTGTGCAGCTGTTGAGCTGGATTTTCACTGCTTATCTGTTAACGATGGCTGTGAGCACGCCGATTTTCGGCAAAGTCAGTGATCTATATGGACGAAAGCCAGTATTTCTGATTGGCTGTGCCTTATTCTTACTAGGCTCGCTTCTGTGCTGCCTTTCGCAGAACATGGAGCAACTGATTATTTTTCGTGCGATTCAAGGGATTGGCGCAGGTGCGGTTGTACCTGTTACGTTTACGATTATTGGTGACATCTACCGCCTTGAAGAACGGGGCAAAATACAGGGCTGGATCAGCTCCGTGTGGGGCATTTCATCTCTGGCCGGACCACTGCTTGGCGGGTATTTCGTAGACAATCTGGGCTGGCAGTGGATCTTTGGGTTCAATTTGCCGTTCGGACTGCTGGCGATGTGGTTTGTATTCCGTTATTTGAAGGAAGAAATGTCTCCGCGTACCGCGAAAATTGACTATTTGGGTGCGTTGACTTTTACCGTTGGTATTACAGCATTGCTCTTTGTATTGTCCGCAGGTGGACAGTATTATGCTTGGAGTTCTCCTATTATTGTGGGACTGAGTATCGTGGCTATTTTGTTTATGATTTTATTTTTTGTGGTGGAAAAAAGAGCCCAGGCCCCGATGGTACCTCTTCATCTATTCCGTATTCGGGACATCCGGGTGGCAAATATCGCCGGACTACTGACCAGTACCCTGATGATTGGCCTAACCAGTTATTTGCCACTATGGGTGCAGGGGGTTCGGGGCGGTAACGCGACTGAATCGGGATTGCTGCTTGCACCGATGTCTGTTGGCTGGCTGATTGGTAGTGTACTTGCTGGCCGTCTGCTAATGAAAATTGGATCACGCTTAACGGCTGTGATTGGATTAACCGGGATTGCCATTGGATCGGGTGGACTCTTCTTGGTCGGTGGAACATCACCTCAAGCCGTACTGTTTATTTTGACCTTTATTTACGGACTCGGCTTCGGATTTGCTTTTACAATATTCACGATCATTTCACAGTCATCTGTTGGGTATAAAGAACGTGGATCTTCCACGGCGTTACATACCTTTATGCGTACGCTTGGACAAACCATTGGTGCAGCAGCCTTCGGCACATGGTTGAACTACCGGATATCCACGTTGTCGAGCGAACAGCATCTGGCAGAGGCGGGGATCTCAGATGGGGACCTGAATCAACTGCTTGCTCCGCATACGGAAGCTGCTCTGTCGGATGACAAATGGGCGCTACTGCGTAACGTGTTGGAAGGAAGTCTGCATTCCTTGTTTGTCATCATGTTTGTTATTGCCATTATCTCATGGGTGACGACACTGGCCTTGCGCAAACGGCTAATCGTTCCCGAAGATGCAGATGCTCCGCCGCAAGCACAAACTTCAGTGAATTAAACGAAGTGAATAGAATAATCATTCGATTAAAGCAGCTGTTTATGAGCTGCTTTTTTGTTATTATTTTCTAGAAGAGATTATCTATAATTTACAATAATGGAATGGGAGGCGAGTGAAGATGAGCAAGCAATCGCTGCAATCGTTCTGGTTAATATCCTTTACAATCAAGCTGCTGGCAGTCCTTATGACCTGCCTTTCGCTTTCCATCGTTGTCGGACTCATAAAATATGTTCCCTTGGCAGAACGAGCGGAACATACATATTACTATCCCTTCTGGTATACATTGATCATAAGTATTCTTATCAACTTGGCTCTTCTTTTGTTTCTGATCCTGCCTCTATCATTATTTGTGGACCAAGTGCTTGCTTCTCTGAAAATGAACAGACCTATATCCAAGGTGATAAGTGCAATCGTAGCTTATTTTCTTCTTGGTGTAGGTAGTGCGCTATTGTTCTCCATCTTTGTGTACAGAATGGATGCCTTTCAGAATGCTGGCCCCTATCAATACGTGGTAACAACAACGTTTGTTTTTTTACTGTGGCAATCAGGTCTGGGATGGATCTTGAATAAATTTCGTAAGCAGAAGCAGCAGACCAGTACAGGATAATATAGATATCTCATTTGGAGTAGGGGTGAGGATGATGTTTCCCAATAATCTGAATTCGTCCAAGGAAGATGAAGCCAAAAGAAAGTACGAAGAGACTCAGAGGGAGATTGAGGGTCACAGCCGCTCAGGTCTGTCCAGCTACATTGTCGATTTGCTGATTGCAGGTGGATTGGTTGTCGCTGTCCTCACGGTGTTGATGTGGATTCTGTACCTTTGATTTGATTAATAAACAAATTCGAATAACCGGTACCGCCTATTAAGGCGATCCGGTTATTTTTAGTTTGGATCAGGTGATATGGCGCTGCCCTTAGCCGTTTGCGGATAAACGATCCGCACCGAGTGCAAGCCTTTCCAACAGCTCAGAGAGCAATGTCTTATCATCTTCGCTCAGACCGCTGACAGCACGATCTATTTTGTGTGCGTAGCCTGGATAGATGTCATCCATCGTACGCTGGCCTTCCTCAGTCAATTCTACGAAAATGATGCGTCTATCCTGCGGACAGTGTTTTCGATGTAAAAGTCCCTTTTGCTCCAGCTTGTCAATGACATAAGTGACATTCCCGCTCTGCAGCAGAAGCTGTGCACCGACTTGTTGAATGGGCTGTGCTCCTTTCATATATAACACTTCGAGCACCCCATAAGCGGTGGGGTTGAAGCCATGCACTTTGCTTCCGGATACAGCGTGTTCATTCACGCTCTTAAATGTCTGGGCCAAGGTGCGGTACAGATGAAGAGAACGTTCGGTTCCGATTTCCTGTAATTCCAGCATACTGATCCCGCCTTTTCAGATTTATTGGAGTTGATGAATTTACATTTGACGATTCAGAGGTTCGCCATATTTCTATTGTAAGCATCTGTTTGCACGAAAAACATGCGATATGTCACAAGATTTGCATTTTTAGCAATTAAAATTTAATCATTTTTCGTCTATATAAATTGAACTAATGAATATTTACACTTTTCACTCCGCTGACAGAACAACCTTCCGATCGCTGTTAT
>NZ_JAAIFP010000018.1:0-50316 GCF_010747435.1 Paenibacillus sp. ALJ109b | reverse complement strand
AATCGGTCGAGGGCTTATCCAAATATGCAAGTTGTAAGTCGCAAATTTCGTTTCGGATCTAGTTTTCAGAGAACAAACTCTGAGATGTAAGCTAAGCTATGCGTTTGGTGGCGATGGCGGAGGGGTTCCACACGTACCCATCCCGAACACGACCGTTAAGCCCTCTAGCGCCGATGGTACTTGGACCGCAGGGTCCTGGGAGAGTAGGACGCCGCCAAGCAAAGAACCACTGCCGATGTTATTCGGTGGTGGTTTTTATTTGTTTATAAGCAAAAATTAGAATTAACTATTAGTTTAGAGACATTGCACTAAATGATTTAACATAGATAAGCGTCACTCGATATGAGTGGCGTTTTATATATATATAAAATCAACCTGTCCGTATGGAAAATACAGTTGTATGCATCAGGCAATACACCTAATATAACCAGGGAGTTTCCCTTGACAGTCTAAATAACGCTTTGCTAAGATGGCAATAATAAATTTTTCAGAAAACGTATTTTCGGCATAAAATACAGCCTGAGATCTTCGGGTTTTGGACCGTAAAGCTGAGCAAACATAAGGAGGAACGCCCGCGTGTGGGAAGATAAATTTGGTAAGGAAGGTTTCACCTTCGACGATGTACTGCTGGTGCCCCGTAAATCCGAGACACTGCCTAAAGAAGTGGACGTATCTGTTCGTTTGAGTGACAGCGTAAAACTGAATATTCCTTTGATTAGTGCTGGTATGGATACTGTTACTGAAGCGACATTGGCTATTGCCATTGCCCGTGAAGGCGGTATTGGTATCATCCATAAAAATATGTCTGTTGAGCAGCAAGCGGAGGAAGTGGATCGGGTTAAGCGCTCGGAGAGTGGTGTTATTACCAACCCGTTCTCACTGACAGCTGAACATCTGGTTTCTGATGCAGAGTCGGTTATGGCGAAATATCGCATTTCCGGTGTACCGATTGTTGAAGGAGATCAAAAGCTTGTTGGTATCCTGACAAATCGCGACTTGCGTTTCATCCACGACTTCTCCATTAAAATCAGCGAAGTCATGACTCGTGAGAATTTGGTTACTGCGCCTGTAGGTACTACACTGCAAGAAGCAGAAGGTATTCTCCAGAAGCATAAAATTGAGAAACTTCCATTAGTAGATGAGTCCAACACACTGAAAGGTCTCATTACTATTAAAGATATCGAAAAAGCAATTCAATTCCCTAACGCAGCTAAAGATGCACAAGGACGTTTGCTGGTTGGAGCAGCGATCGGGATTTCCAAAGACACCTTTGAACGTGCTGATGCATTGGTTCAAGCTGGTGTAGACCTGATTACGGTAGACTCGGCACACGGACATCACATTAACATCATTGATGCGGTTCGCCAGCTGCGCGAGCGTTTCCCGAACCTGACCATTGTTGCGGGTAACGTTGCTACAGGCGATGCAACTCGTGAGTTGATCGAAGCTGGGGCGTCCGTTGTCAAAGTGGGAATTGGTCCAGGTTCCATCTGTACAACTCGTGTAATTGCTGGTATTGGTGTTCCTCAAGTTACAGCAATATACGATTGTGCAAATGTAGCACGTGAATATGGCGTACCAATCATTGCTGACGGTGGTATCAAGTACTCTGGTGAGATTACTAAAGCTCTTGCTGCAGGTGCTCATGCAGTTATGCTGGGAAGCTTGTTTGCAGGTACGGCAGAAAGCCCGGGAGAAACGGAAATCTTCCAAGGACGTAGCTACAAAGTTTACCGCGGTATGGGTTCAATGGCTGCGATGAAACAAGGAAGTAAAGATCGTTACTTCCAGGATGATGACAAGAAACTGGTTCCGGAAGGAATTGAGGGACGTGTTGCATACAAAGGTCCTTTGTCTGATACGATTCATCAGTTGATTGGTGGTCTACGCTCAGGTATGGGATACTGTGGTACAAGCAGTTTGGAGCAGCTTCGTAACAACACTCAGTTTATTCGTATTACAGGCGCGGGGCTTCGTGAAAGCCATCCGCATGATGTACAGATTACGAAAGAAGCTCCTAACTACTCGTTGTAATCTGAATTGTGTTAATCATTTCCAGGACAGGCTTGGCGATTTTCGCCGGGCCTGTCTTTTTTTGCGGATACCCCTGTGATAGAATAGAACAAGCGGTGATGATCCTTTAATGGATTAGGGCGTTGCGGCGATTTTTTGACGTGAGTCTATGAACTGTTTCCGACAATGAATTTTGAGTGATAGAAAAAGGTTGAAGGTTGCCCAGCGAAAAAAGAAGCGCGGACGTCCTTTTACATAAGCATTTCATTTAATGCTAACTAAGTGACAATCGATTCGAACTTTAGGAGCAATGACATTGCTCTTTCGATACAGCGCATATACAACAGACATCTCACACATCATCTTCACCTGTTAGGGACTAAGAAAATATTGCAGCTCAAGCTGTACTGAAGCACACAATAGAAAGCTTCGGACCGAAGGGAGTATTCATCATTGAAAGCCAAACAAATGAATAAGAAAAAACGTCAAATGCTCAAAAAAAGCGTAGCCTCGGTTATGCTGATTAATATGCTCTGCATGTCTGCGGTAATGCCTGTTATGGCTGCTGCAAACGATTCAGGGCAGGTCTTGATCGCGGCGGCTACAACAACGAAGACCGAAAAAGCCGTGGACATTCCTTCGGCAGACTCATTAGGACTCGATGTTAAATCAGCCATACTGATGGAGGCTTCAACGGGCCAGATTCTGCTCAATGTGAATGCGGATAAAGCTATGCCACCAGCCAGCATGACCAAAATGATGACCGAGTACATTGTGGCTGAACAGGTTAAACAGGGAAAGTTTAGTTGGGATGATGTTGTTACAATCAAAAAGAACGCTGCAGAAAGTACTGGCTCACGCATTTTCCTCGCAGAAGGTGATCAGCATACTATTAAGGAACTATATATCGCCATGGCTGTAGGATCAGCCAATGATGCTACAGTGGCCTTGGCTGAGCACATCGCTGGCTCCGAGCAAGCATTTGTGAAAATGATGAATGATGAAGCGAAGCGTATGGGAATGAAAGATAGCTATTTCATCAACTCCACAGGACTGGATCGTGCAGATATGCCTGCGGATTTCCGCCCAACTGAAGATAAGGAAATCGTTATGTCGGCACGGGATGCAGCCATTTTGTGCAGATATATCATCATGGATCACCCGGACTACAAAGATTTCACGACAATTCAATCCTATAAATTCCGCCCCAACGACAAAGATCCAATTATTAACTATAACTGGATGCTGGAAGCGAATAAAAATATAACCAACTTCAAAAGCTATGCCTATGAAGGTCTGGACGGGATGAAAACGGGCCATACCACAAACGCAGGCAATAACTTTACAGGCACTGCTGAACGTGATGGCATGCGTCTGATCAGTGTAGTTATGGGTACCGATTCGGAGCCAGCGCGTTTCAGAGAAACGAAGAAAGTATTGGACTTCGGATTCAACAATTTTGAAGTGAAACAGGCGGTTGCTGCTAAAACTAAAGTCACAGGCTGGGAAGCTGTACCTTTGAAAAAAGGGAAGGAAACAACAGTACCTGTTGTGACAGATAATGCAGTAAGTTTCGTTGTACCTAAAGGTACTCAAAACCTGGACGTGACATTTAAAGCGAATGTAACTGAAGCTGATAAGTTGGTTGCTCCAATCAAGGCCGGAACCAAGGTTGGTACGGTTACTTATACGTACAAAGCAGAGGGAATTGAGCCACAAGAGAAAACAGTGAACCTCATCACCGCAGAAGAAGCGGAAAAGGGCGGTTGGTTCCGTCTCTTCTTCCGTGCAGTGAAAGATTTCTTCGTTGATCTGTTTGATGGCATCAAAAACCTGTTCTAATAGACATGGTGAAGGAAGACGGGATAATATGACATTTTCAATATAGTGTCGTTAGACCATTGACAAAATACAATTAATTCCGACTGGATGGATTGTATATTTACAATTTTTCCGGTAAAATATCAAGTTAGAATTCTACGTATAATTCAGTTGAAAAGTCTATTGTTCTTCTAACTGACACTGAATATTCCACATCCTTTTCATGGGCAAGAACGACACATCCATTATGGTAGGGTTGGGGTATGGAAACGGGAATAGCACGCGTTAAAAGAGGGGCCAAAGCGCAGATCGGACATTGTGGCGCCAAGGACTTGGGTGAAGCGTTGCGCCGGATTGGCGAAGGTGCTTCTATGATCGGTACCAATTCCAAACTTGCACCTTCCGAGCCCATGCAGGATAGCGGCTGGTAAGAGAAAGGTGGATTTTAAATGAAGATCGGCGTTTTAGCACTTCAAGGGGCAGTCACCGAGCATATTCGTAGTGTTGAACGGGCCGGAGCAGAAGGATTGGCAATCAAACAGGTTCAACAACTCGAGGAGCTGGATGGGTTGATTCTTCCTGGCGGTGAGAGTACCACGATTGGCAAACTGATGCGCAAATATGGTTTCATGGAGGCCATTCGGGCATTCGCTGCTGAGGGTAAACCGGTGTTCGGCACCTGTGCTGGTTTGATTGTTATGGCCAAACATATTGAAGGACAAGAGGAAGCTCATCTGGAGCTAATGGATATGACCGTTTCGAGAAATGCATTTGGACGGCAGAGGGAAAGCTTCGAAACGGATCTCCCGGTAAAAGGCATTGAGGAGACGGTAAGAGCTGTGTTTATACGGGCACCTCTAATTGAGAGTGTGGGGGAAGAGGTAGAAGTTCTCTCCACTTACAAGGATGAGATTGTTACTGCCCGCCAGGGGCATCTGCTGGCTTGCTCCTATCACCCTGAGCTGACAGATGATTATCGACTGCATGCTTACTTTGTGGACATGGCTAGGTCGTATAAACAGCCTGTACAGAACCAATAGTGATTGATATACAACCTATGACTGCCGGTGAACCGGATCAGTCCTCCAGAGGCTCACAAGGCTTGCTGGCAAGGTGCTGTCTGGTCAGATGCCTGATGTTGCCCGTATCTGCTTTCAAAGCGGGAATCGCAGCGTAGGGCAGCACCGGAGGCCATAGGTTGTTTTTTACCATTAAGAAATGATGAAGTTATAAGGCTGCAAAGTTTTGACAGGAGTTAATATGGAAGATTTCTACTTTGTGGTGTTATTTAGGAGGGGTATTTAGTGCTTGATGTGAAAATATTGCGGAATGAGTACGCACGTGTTGAAGAAGCGTTGACGAAACGTGGCAAATCGCTGGATCTAATCGCCGGGTTTACGGATATGGATGCCAAGCGTCGTGAGTTGCTGCAAGAGAGTGAAAACCTGAAAAGTCGCCGGAATACGGTATCCGGAGAAGTTGCCAAGCTTAAAAAGAGTGGCGAAAATGCAGACGAGTTGATCCTTGAGATGCGCGAAGTCTCCGATCGAATCAAAGCAATGGATGAAGAAGTGCGTGAGTTGGAAGTGAAGATCAACGATCTGACTATGGCGATTCCGAACATCCCTAACGAGAGTGTACCTGTTGGTGCGTCCGAAGATGATAATGTGGAGATTCGTCGTTGGGAAGAGCCGAAGTCCTTTTCATTTACACCAAAAGCACACTGGGAAATCGCACAGGACCTCGACATTCTTGATTTTGAAGCGGCTGCCAAAGTAACAGGCTCCCGTTTTACCTTTTATAAAGGATTGGGTGCACGTTTGGAACGTGCTTTGATTAACTTTATGATGGATCTGCACAGCGATCAGCATGGGTATGAAGAGATTCTGCCTCCATACATCGTTAACCGTGACAGCTTGTTTGGAACTGGCCAACTGCCGAAATTCGAGGAAGACCTGTTTAAGCTGAAAGATACCGAGTATTATTTGATCCCTACCGCTGAAGTTCCGGTAACGAACTATCATCGCGAAGAGATTTTGAATGCTGACCAGTTGCCTAAACACTTTGTAGCATACAGTTCGTGTTTCCGATCTGAAGCAGGTTCTGCTGGACGGGATACACGTGGCTTGATTCGTCAGCACCAGTTCAATAAAGTTGAGTTGTTGAAACTGTCTTCTCCTGAGACTTCTTATGAGGAATTGGAGAACATGACTCTAAATGCGGAACGTGTGCTTCAATTATTGGGGCTGCCTTACCGTGTTCTGACGTTGTGTACAGCAGATATGGGCTTCACGTCTGCCAAAACATATGACATTGAGGTTTGGTTGCCGGAAAGCAATACGTATCGTGAAATCTCGTCTTGCTCCAACTGTGAAGACTTCCAAGCACGTCGAGCTAATATCCGTTTCCGCAGAGAGCCAAAAGCGAAACCGGAATTTGTCCATACTTTAAATGGTTCAGGACTGGCAGTGGGGCGTACTGTAGCTGCTATTCTGGAGAACTACCAACAAGAAGATGGAACAGTGGTTATTCCTGAAGCACTGCGTCCTTATATGGGCGGAGTCAGCGTAATTGCTCGTCGTTCCTAGGATGTTCGACTAAATGAATGAAATAAAAACCGTCTCCTGACAAATGGAAGTTTAGAACGTTCCATTTTCACAGGGCGACGGTTTTTTGTGGTTTATTGTTTAAGAAGACGATACGTTAGCTATGATTATCACCTAAGCGAAAGCGTAATATTAGTTCAATGGAGCGCAGGGCACCAAGATCATAAGTGCTTCGTCTGTGGTTGCTGCTTTTTTCGGCTCGAAGGATGTCCCGAATGTATCTTGAAGCAAATTGAGCGATGTCAGGGCCTGGACTTGGGCTGTGGCCCAAGGAGAGATAGAGTCTTGGTCCAGATAGGATTTCACAGCTGATCTATTAGCGACAGAATCTCCTCCTGCATACTGAATTGCCCGATAAGCCATGCTTGCCAACTCTTCCCGGGTGACCTGACGATCGGCACGAAATGTTCCATTAGCATAGCCTTTAACAAGTCCAAGGTGTGCCGCTGTTGCCGCATACGATTGTTCCTAAGGCAATGTGTTCAAAGGGTCATTTTTACGATACACACCTATAAGCAACCACCCACCCCATAATGAAAAAGTCTAAATTCGATTATACAGAGCAGGGCTGAACCGATTCTGAACAATCATTTCAATCGTCAGGTAGCGCTGGTTACCGTTACTTAGTAGGCGAAAATCCCCTTTTTGATGTATCGAATAATAAATCATATAAAAAGGTTGCTTTCTGCTATACAATTATGGTATGATCTATTTCGTGGCAAGTTTATAAAAGTTAATGTCCTGGAGAGGTACCGAAGCGGTCATAACGGGGCGGTCTTGAAAACCGTTAGGGGGCAACTCCACGTGGGTTCGAATCCCACCCTCTCCGCCATATTACAATTATGATAAGGGTCCGAGCGATAAGCTCGGGTCCTTTTTTGCATTTATTTATACATTTAGCGCAGCCGCATACATGCTGTATTTATAAAGAATTTTTACGACAAGAAATCAGTTTGTTTCAATATCTGTGTGATGCATAAAAACATCCGAATCGCCGCACTTTATATAAGAGTGGAGGTGGTAAGATGAACCGCGAATTAAACATAGATCAGACGGAGCTTGTAGGTGCTTGGCAGGAAAGATTGCCTGAGGTCCTAAATGTCGGAGATCGGGCTCAGGTTATGGCTGACGAGGCTGATCAACAGGCTATTCGAATTCACATCGCAACAGCGGGACACCAGATGTACTCTTTTGATTTCAAGTGTGCCTATGTGGATTCTCGTGAAGTCAGTGTACAGCTAATTGATGTGGAACGCGATGGAAGGACGACGGATGAGCGTACAGAGCCCATTCAGGAATTGGCTCAGGATTACACGCGTCATATTCATGAATGTGCCCAGTCGTTGCAACCCAAAACCAGACACTAGGTAGACGTCAAAGGAGTGGTAATACGTGAGCAAAGCCAAAGATGGAACAGATAAAAACCTGCAAAATGTAGTCGCAGATCTGGATCAGACAGCTGTGAATAGTCACCATGCCCAGCAAATTCAACAGGACTCGAATGACCGTCGGCATCAGGATTCCATGAATCATGACAAAACGGAAGATATGGACCCATCCCATTCCTAATCCAATGAAGAGGGGGGAACAACATGAGTAAACCCAAAACAACACCTGTGCCTGAAGCTCAGGCTAATGTGCAGCACCGAAAACCTGAAAAGCATTCTTCCATGCAGGAACCGTTGTCAGGCTCCAAAAAAGTGAAAAACCAGAATCATGTAGATCATCACAATCCTCAAGGCTAAGTTAAGGAAGATTCATTCCTTTCTTTAGCACATAATTAATGCATAACTATAACCCATAACTCCGGTTAACAAACCGGGGTTTTTGCGCGTTCATACATGATTTAGAGGAGGACATCATTGATATCTAAAGCTTACATAGGTCTTTGTAGCCAATTTAGAGAGTAAAGCTCACAAATTTCCCAAATCGTGTTTCCGTTTCAGAATAAATGGTATATCATTGATATTGAATTATTTTTTTGGGGTTATCACGAGAGGAGAGAAACAAATGACTAAACGTATGGGGGCGCTTCTTCTTACGTTGCTGTTAACCGTATCCATGGCACTGACAGCATGTAGCAGCAAGCAAGAGCCAAAAGAGGCATTGAAGACGGCGGCAGCCAATGCTTCCAAATTGACTTCGTATGAGATGAGTTCTAACTTCACTATTAATGAATTGAGCTATAAAGCTGCAGACGAGTCACAACAGGATCCAACGATGTCTCAGTTTATGAGCATGCTGAAGGATGCTCAGTTGAATGTAACTGGCGTATACCAAAGCGAGCCAATGCAGACCGAAATGACGGTAGGTATTGAGCTTAAAGGCGATATGGGTATGACATTTACCATACCAATGGTTATGACCGCTGAGAAGTTATATGTTAAGGTACCAAGTATTCCGTTCTTCCCGATTCCGGAAACGGTTGTTGGTAAATTCCTGGAGCTGGATCTGAAAGAACTGGCTGAGCAAGAAGGAACGGAATGGAATCCAAATGCTATGGATGCAGCGAAAACACAAAAGCTGAGCAATGAAGTTATGGATGCGGTCCTGAGTGAGTACGATCAGGATAAATTCTTTAAAAACCTGGACGTGAAGGATGCACAGCTTCCAGAAGGTTTGGATGCCAAGCAAGTTGTTCAATTTTCGGTCAACAATGACAATGTGAAGGAAGCTGTTACTGTCCTGGTAACCAAAGCATTGCCTAAAGTATTGGATATCATTTCTAAAGAAGAGTATCGTGACATGTTGCAAATGAGTCAGGAAGATATCGACAAAGCTAAAGAGGATCTGAAAATTACTGAAGCAGATCAAGCTGAAATGGCTAAAGATCTGGACCAGTTGAAAGATACACTGACCATTAACCAGTTCCACATTGATTTTGCTTTGGACAAAAAAGATTTCCCGGTATATCAAAAATTGGTTGCTGATCTGTTGATTAAACAACCTGATACCAAGGATGAAGTTAAACTTGCTTTCACTGGTTCGAACACGTACACCAAAATTAATGAGAAGCCAGCATTCAAAATCAACATTCCTACTGGCGAAGATGTTATTACAATGGATGAGTTCGAAGAACTAATGAATGCATCTTACGGATACTAAGTTCTCAGAGATTCATTAGTTAAAGCAAAGAGCCGCTCGACCTTAGGGTTGAGCGGCTCTTTGTATGTTGTTCCATGTTCGTTCAATTACTGTAAAGATTCACCCAAGTCCTCGGCCAGCACAGCATAGATCTGATGATCCTGATACTCTCCGTTAATCTTGAGATATTTACGAGCAATGCCCTCAGCTTGAAAGCCGTTCTTCTCCAGAACACGTTTTGAACCCGTATTGGATAATAGAATGGCCGCTTGAACACGATTTAACTTCAGAGCACGGAAGGCGTAGGATACAGCGAGTTTCACGGCTGCGGTCATTCGTCCTCCGCCTTGGTAATTTGGATGGATGAAGTATCCCATGTCTGCATAATTGGCAACGCCCTGAACGACATTGTTCAAGCTAACCTGACCGATCAGAATACCATCGTCGATTGTAAAAATTCCGAATTGATAACCTGTTCCTTCCTCAGCCGCCTGCATTCTGTCTTGAAGGCGTCTGGTTTGCGCATGCAGCGTATAGAACTCATCATCCCGGATAGGCTCTACAGCTTGGTAGGGAAGCCGTGTGATCTGAATAAGAGCAAGATACGCTTCTGCATCTTGTGGAGTAAGTAAACGGAGACTTATTCCTTTTGGTGTGTCGTATAGTGTTAGTGGCATGGAATGCATTTCCTCTCTAGATAGATATAAAAATCTATTTTTTGCGTAAACGCCGGAAAAATTGAGTCAGCATGGTGGAGCATTCTGGTTGCAGAATGTCAGCAACCACTTCGGTTCGATGATTAAAACGAGGTTCCTGCAGCAGATTCATCAGCGTTCCTGCACAGCCGGCCTTGGGATCTGCGGTACCATATATGACTCGAGGCACTCTGGATTGCACAATGGCACCTGCACACATCGGGCAGGGCTCCAGTGTAACGTACAGACTGCAATCCAGCAGTCGCCATGCACCTATGGCTTCACTGGCCTGCCGGATGGCTACCATTTCCGCATGTGCTGTGGAATCAAGTGTCGTCTCGCGCAGGTTAAATCCACGACCAATAATGCGATTATGTTGAACAATTACAGCCCCGATGGGTACTTCCCCTAGTGCTTCTGCCTTGTAAGCTTCAGCAATAGCTTCACGCATCCAGTGCTCGTGCTGAGCCTCCTCCGAGAGATGCGTAAGATCAGGTTGGAGAACGTCATCCTTCATTAAAATGTAAAACTCCTTCCAAAGAGCATTTTGTGCGGCGAACAAACATTCGTTTGTTAACATGTTGTGTATAAGTCTGTGGATAACACGCGAGTTGCTCACATAGTTATGAACATACTATCCACATGCCTGTGGATTTGTGTATAATTTTTAGTGGTTATTCCCATTGTAGGCATGGAAATGACAAAATACAATTGATTTCGCGTTTTTCAGCCAAGCGGTAACTTTTGGACAAGGGTCAATTATCCTTTTCAAATAGACATACAACAGTTATGATGGATATAGGTTTTGCCATATATCGCCAGAGGGTACAAGCCGAGAGGTGAACGAAAAAGTTGTCTATTAAAACGAAATTATCCATGATTATGTCGTGCTCAGTGCTCGTCATTTTAGTTTTAAATATAGCACTGAGTTATTATACTACAGAAGAGAATCTAAGGCAGGACAGCGAAACCAAGATGGTGCTTACGGCCAAACAGATTGCAATCGCTGTCGAACAGAGTCAGTCCAGTTCAGAATATGTAAAACGACAAATTGGGAACAATCTATGGCTGGCCTCAGTAATGGCAGCGGAAGAACTGGACCCGAATATTAATAATATCACAAATGAAGACCTGGTTCGCATGAGCGAAAAAGTCGGTGTTTCCCACATTTCATTGATGGAGCAAACGGCTGATGATATTGTGGTTACCCGATCTTCCGATCCAAAGGAGATTGGATTATCTACCAAATCCATGACGTACTGGTATCAGGCATTTAAACAGCTGTTCGAAAACCATCAGGTTACGATTTCACAAGGACAGAAATTAGACCATTTTTGGTCGGATGGATTCGAATATTCTACATCCAATCCGTCAGATGTTGATATCTGGGGTTACTATCATGATGGGAAGAGGAATTACATAATCAATCCCTTCTATAATAATGCCGCTGTTGACGACTATGTGAAGATCTCTGGTCCAGACGAGATTTTGAATAAGATTCGTGAAGTGAATCCTTCGATTCTGGAGATTACAGGCATCAATCCATTGACCTTCGGTAGCTCGAGCATGAGCAATGACGGAAGGGATACGAACCACAACAAGTTGAATAACAGGCCAATTCGTTTCGGTACTTATCAATATGGTGCCGCAGAAGAGGATCACAAGGCGGTCGTACGGGCCATTCGTACTGGGCAGAATGTATCCTTTGTCAGTGAAACTCATGAACAGAAGGTGCTCAAAAGTTTCATCCCGATATTCACCCCCAATGAATCATCTTATGTGATTAGTATTGTCATGGACTATAAGCAAATATCCTCCATGGTATCGGAACAACTGGTTAGCCATGCCTCCATTTCACTTGTGTTGCTGGAGATTGTGATCTTTGGCAGCTATTTGCTCGCAGGATACATTACGCGTCCAATTCAATCTATTCTGGGCAAAGTGAATGATGTGGCTGATGGCCATTTTGATTTCCGTCTGAAAGTGAGAAGAAAAGACGAACTGGGCCAATTAGCGAATCGCATTAATGCCATGATTCGTAATTTGGGCCATTATACGAATCGTCTGAAACAGATGTATGAAGAAAATCGTGCGGTAAAAGAGCATTTGGAATCGATCATTAACCAAACCGCAGATGCGATTCATATTACGGATCTGGATGGAAATGTTCTGCGGGTAAACCGTGCCTTTGAGCAGTTGTACGGCTGGCGCAGTCGTGAAGTAGAAGGCCGTAAGTTGAAAATTATCCCTCCTGGTACTGAAGAGGAGATGGAAGAGCAGCATGCCCAGTTGATTGAGGGTATGTCAATTACGTCCAATGAAACGACATGGATGAAGAAGGATGGTAGCCGTGTCGAAGTCAGCGTGAGTACAGCACCAGTCCGGGATGAAGCAGGCGAGATCACAGCACTAATCAGCGTATCAAGAGATATTACCAGCCGTAACCGTATGGAGGAACTGCTCAGACGTTCCGAGAAACTGACGACGGTTGGTCAGCTGGCAGCAGGGGTTGCGCATGAGATACGTAATCCTCTTACGACCCTGCGTGGGTTTCTTCAGCTCCAACAAGAGACGAACAAGCTTAACCACCGGCACTTGGACTTGATGCTGTCCGAGTTGGATCGAATTAATCTTATTGTGGGTGAGTTCCTGATACTGGCCAAACCACAGGCGGTTCATTTTCAGGAACGGGATATTCGCTTCATTCTGGGAGATGTTATATCATTACTGGACAGTCAGGCGCATCTGCATGGTGTGGAATTTGTATTGAATGCTTCATCCGATTCAGCTATGGTACACTGTGAAGAGAACCAGTTGAAGCAGGTCTTCATTAACTTGCTGAAGAACGGCATGGAGGCCATGCCAGACGGAGGTAATATTCGTATTAAACTCAATCATGACGAAGAGAATAGTCGGGTTCGGATTGAAATTAAGGATGAAGGCACTGGAATTCCAGAAGAATTGATGCCTAAGCTGGGGGAACCATTCTTTACAAGCAAGGAATCGGGAACAGGGCTTGGCCTGATGGTCAGCCAGCGCATTATTCAATCACATAAGGGCATGATGGATATCAGAAGCGTCATGAACAAGGGAACGACCGTCATTATCGAGCTGCCTGCTTCCCAACAGCAACCGGAGAGTATGGAGGAAGAGCATAAGACGGACAATGAACCTACAGACGAAGAGAACTAGATGAGGTGAGATTACCTTTTGCGTATTAATAAATTTATCAGTGAAACGGGTTTTTGTTCCCGTCGAGAAGCCGACAGATTGGTGGAAAGCGGGAAAGTAACGATTAATGGAGTCAAGGCAGAGCTGGGCAGTCAAGCAGAAGATGGCGATGATGTAAGAATTAATGGTCAACCTATTAAGGAAAAACGGAAACACGTATATATTGCACTCAATAAACCTGTCGGAATAACGAGTACAACCGAACAGCACATTCAAGGGAATATCGTTGATTTTGTAGGGCACAAAGAGCGTATTTTCCCCATTGGTCGCCTGGATAAGGATTCGGAAGGTTTGATTCTGATGACCAATGACGGTGATATCGTCAATCGAATTCTAAGGGCAGAAGGACGTCATGAGAAAGAATATATTGTCACCGTGGATCGTGCGGTAACGCCGAGTTTCTTAAGAGGCATGAGCACAGGAGTCAAGATCCTTGGAGAAATGACGCTGCCTTGTACAGTGACTCGTATATCAGAGCGGGTGTTCCGCATTATTCTGACGGAGGGAAAAAACCGCCAAATTCGCCGGATGTGCAGTGCATTTGGCTATGAGGTTCGGAAGTTGAAGCGGATTCGTATTATGAACATTCATCTCGGTGAACAGGCCACAGGGACCTGGAGAGAGCTGACACTCGCAGAAAAGTCGGAATTGAGCAGTTTGCTAGATTATAATATGGAATAAATGATGATATCCAAGGCGCTGCTTTCCCTCAAGGGGAAGCAGCGCTTTTTCATATCAGTGGATAGAAAAAAGCCACTCCCCTGTAATGAAGGGGAGTGACTTAAGCATTACTTTTTTACAACGAACAACTCTTTAGTTATCTTTTCCGACTGCTTTCACGGCCGTGTTGTTACTCTGATATTTCCGGATAATCGAAACTTCTACCCGACGGTTTTGAGCTCGTCCAGCATCTGTTTGGTTGCTAGCGACTGGGTGATACTCTCCATAACCGCTAGGTGTGAACTTCGAAGGGTCCAGCGCCTCATTCAATAACAGAATTTTGAGGAAATTCAGTGCTCGATCGGCACTCAAATCCCAGTTATCCTTATATTGGCTGTTCGAAATGGGAACATTATCAGTATGGCCAGACACAACGACTTCATATTCCGGGAACTCCTGCAGCATGCTCGAGATGGCTTTGGCCAGCGAGCGTGATTCGGGTTTAACATCGGCCCGGCCTGAGGAGAACAGAGCGTTATCACTGATCGTGATTTTGAGCTCAGACTGATTCAGCTTCGTATTCAGCTGATCGGAGAGACCGTTTTTCTGAATATATTGATCAAGCCGTTTCTTGAGTTTCTCCAGATCTTCCTGTTCTTTCTGAGCCATCTGCGCATCTGTAATCTGAGCGGCTGTCTTCTTGATATCTTCAGGCTGCTGTTTGTTCTTACCCAAATCTATAGTAGATTCTGTAGGGTTCATGGAGGTATGATCCAGTACACCCGAACCACCATTCAATGCGCTGCTCAGTGCGGAAGCCATCTGTTCAAACTTCGTTGCATCTATAGAGCTCATAGAGAATAATGTGATAAACAGAGCGAGCAGCAACGTCATCAAGTCAGAGTAGGGAAGCAACCAACTCTCGTCTATATGTTCTTCATGCGGTTCGTGTTTTTTAGCCTTTTTCACCTGATGAGCCCTCCTTCTCTTCCAACTGTCTACGTTCGGAAGGTGTCAGGAATACAGATAATTTTTGATTAATGGCAATGGTGGATACACCAGATTGTATGGATAACAAGCCTTCCACCATCATCAGCTTGATTTCCATCTCTTTTTTGGACATCCGCTTCAGTTTATTGGACATTGGATGCCACAACACGTAACCACTAAAGATACCGAGAAGTGTCGCGATAAACGCCGCTGCAATCGCATGCGAGAGCTTTTCCATATCACTGAGATCGGCAAGCGCTGCAATGAGACCTACAACGGCCCCGAGTACCCCGAGCGTTGGTGCATACATCCCCGCTTGGGCGAAGATCAAGGCACCGCCACGATGGCGCTCTTCTGTAGCATGAATATCTTCCATGAGTACATCACTTACAAATTCCTGATCATTGCCGTCAATAATCATACGCATACCGCCGCGCAGGAACTGATCATCAATATCTTCGACTTTCGATTCAAGTGCGAGCAAACCTTCACGACGGGTAGTGGAAGCCCAGTCCATAAATGTGCCGATTAGAGAAACACGGTCAATCAGTTGTTGCTTTTTGAACAGTACCCCGAAAAGCTTGGGGATTTTCTTAACTTCAGACATGGGAAATGCCATGAAAATAGTTGCTGCCGTACCAACAAAAATAATAACGTAGGCTGCCGGGTTGTTAACCAGGTTGATTAGGGGCGCACCCTTCAGGAACATACCCACTACAAGTGAAACCAGCCCTAAAACTAGTCCGATAATCGTTGAAATTTCCATCATACACCTCATCCATGAGATAAAATTGAATCCTTTCAAGCGGCTTTATTCGGGCTTCCGGACGAACGTTACACCGCAATCCGTTTAATGTTAGGCATCCTTTAGGGTTGCAGAAACAGTTAAAACGGTCATGTATAGTATTTATCGACCAGATGGCCTTTTTTTTTAAGGGTTATTTTCAGGTATAATAAGATCAAATCTGCTCCTTAGGGGCTAAATAGGAGTGAAAAGCCAATGGGCGTAAAGCATGGACGAGATTATGAAGGAATATTGACAGATTTGACAGAGGCTATAGGACGAATACCGGACCGCTATGTTTTCTTTGAGATGGATGAGGAAGAATGGTCACGCCTTGGTGTAACAGAGCAACTTGAAGTAGATGAGGCGCTCGCTGAAGATCTGTTCTATGCACTGGGTGAGGAGTCGGTCATTCCGGTAGGAAGTGGAGTGGTCATTCATGACAAGGATCAGCACCGAATTCATATCTTAATTGGGGAAGAAGAGCTGACTTTTGTACCGCTCATTTAGTATGCTCCCATAAGATATTTGGCATGGAAACCTGAGTTGGAGAATCTCCCTAAAGCCTTATGGTTAGTGGATCTAGCGCCATTTGCACTATTGGAATTTGAGGCTTGTCCGTGGTAAGATGATAGTCATGAAACGGGCGAACCGCAGGGCGGTGGACCTATGCGTTTGGGTTGCTATGGGTAGCACCAAAGGTTTCGGTGGCAGTTGTCTGTGATGAGCCATCATATGGGGAGGAAGATAACGTATGGTTTTTACGCAAGAGGAAGTCGAAGCTCATCTGGGAAGGCTGGAAGGCTGGGAACTGGAAGAGGGACGATGGATTGTCCGCAAGTTCGTATTTTCCAACTACATGAAAGGGATTGCATTTGTGGACGAGGTCGCAGCGATTTCGGAAGCGTTCAATCATCACCCTTTCATTACGATTGACTATACAACGGTCACACTGCGTCTCACATCATGGGATGAAGGTGGCATCACATCTGTAGATATTAAAGAAGCGCAACAATATAATGAGGCTTTTGAGAAAATGAGGTCGGAATAACCTGGATCGGTTATATCGCACTACCGGAAATGAGTGAAGCATACATGTCAGACAATAATCAGAACAAACCTCTTATTGCTGTCGTAGGCAGCCTTAATATGGATCTGGTGGTGAAGACGGATATCATTCCTGAGGAAGGCGAGACGGTGAGCGGGGAGGAACTGCACTATTTGGCCGGGGGCAAAGGCGCCAATCAGGCGGTTGCTGCTGCACGACTGGGCGGACAGACAACGATGATTGGTGCGGTAGGTTCGGATGGTTTTGGTGAACGCCTATTGCACAGTCTAACGGAAAGCGGGGCGGATGCCTCGCAAGTTCGCATTCTGGATGATACCGTTACAGGTACGGCCTCCATCTGGCTCTCCAAAGGAGATAACCGGATTATTGTCATTCCCGGAGCGAATGGGCAGGTTGTGCCTGCGATGCTGGAAGAGGCGGATACGGTAAAAAGCCTGACTGCAGCTGCAGCGGTGCTGCTGCAGCTGGAGATCCCGCTGCCTGCGGTCACCCGCGCCGCCCAACTGGCGGCTGAAGGCAGCGCATTGGTGGTGCTCAACCCGGCGCCTGCGGTGCCGGGTCTGCCCCAGGAGCTGCTGCGGTGCGTCGACGTTGTCACGCCGAACCGCAGCGAGCTCGCCGTGCTCACCGGCCGGGATGATCTCCGGCCGGAAGACGTGGATGCGGCGGTCGCAGAGCTCGCCGCATCCCTCGGGGCCGCTGTCGTCACGACGCTCGGCCCCGAGGGGGCTGTGTACGCGGCAGCGCCTGGCGGCCGCGTAAAGGCAGGGCGTGCCGGCGCGTGCCGTGCGCCCGGCTACGCCGTAAGCGCCGTCGACACGACCGGCGCTGGCGATTGCTTCAACGGCGCGCTGGCAGTAGCCCTTGCGCGCGGAGAGACGCTGGACGCGGCGGTAAGCTTCGCCATGGGCGCAGCCGCGTTGTCCGTGACGAAGCTCGGCGCCCAGTCCGGGATGCCGTCCGCACGTGAAGTGCAGGCTTTCCTTGCCGAGCAGAAGGCAAAGACCCAGTAATCTATGCATGCTTTAGCTGAATCAGAGGCGGCAGGTGTCAGTAGGCAGGATACGCTAATGCATCTAGATAGCCATAGCGTGGTGGATGTTTTCATCGGAGCATCCCTGAAATAACCAAGAGGCTCTTACTTCCCAGTACGGGAGAGTAAGAGCCTCTTCTCTGTATAACCATTGATAAAAACAGCAACCCTGTAATATAAATACGGGGCGACTACGTTGTACATCTAGCGTCAGCGTGGTTTAGAGAATGCGTAAAGAGCAGGAGGCGATTGAAGCCGCCATACGCACTACACATGCAACCCGCCACAAACTGATCGCCTGGGACGTCTTGGATTACTTCTTCTCCGCCAGCCACATCGCAATATTCGCGATTTCTTCATCTTTCAGCTTGTCTTTGAACGAAGGCATACCGCCGCTTTTACCTTTAACAATCGTGGTATAAATCTTCTCCACATCGTCCTGGCTACCAATCTTCTGCAGACTAGGGCCCATACCCCCTTGAAGCTGATCACCGTGGCAGGTAATACAGTTTGCTTTGACCAGTGCCTCAGCCTGTCCTGCATCCATTGTAACTTGCGGCATCGTCGGTTTCGCTTCTTCTGCAACTTCCTCTTTCCCTGGAAGCGTAAACATTAGTACAATAGCTAAAGCGCACGCTGCAAAAAATACCCCGCTCATGATCCATTTGTGCATCCCTTATGTCCCCTCCAGAATGAAAGATCATCTAACTTGAAACTATCCATATCATTATAACGGAACCTGTAGTGACATCATAGCATTTTGTGGTAATTTTTTGAACTAATCACATAACCGGGGACTTTCTAGGGTGATTTTAAGCTCTTTTTATCCGCGTGGACCTTCATAGACCATACAGTAAAAGGGCTTCAAACCGCTTGGTGTCTGTCGTTCGTATGTATCCTGCGTAACAAATCCGGCTTTGAGATAGACACGAATGGCCCGGCCATTCCAGGTCAGAACTTCCAGATCAATTTCGTTTGCAGGGTTCCGGCGAATCGCTTCCTGCACAATGGCCGAGACAAAAGCCGTTCCTTGACCATGACCACACAGATCGGGGTGCATGCCAAGCCCAATGCGGGTGACACCTTCAAGTGGGAAGTATTGAGCGAAGCCGCAAATTTGATGATCCTCTCCCAGCACCACCGCATATTGTTCTTTTCGTAGCTGGGGATCGCCGAATTCCACTTCAAGTGCTTTCATCTGCTCCCAGGGCAGCCAGCTATAAATATTATAAGGCGGGTCATACTGCCAATTGCAGATGAGCTCCGCATGTTCTTCTTGCATGGGCACAACGTGAAACGTCACAGGGGCTTCATCCATACAACTGCACGCTCCTCTCATTGTGAACAAGCTATAATGATTCTGATTTGTCCATATACATATGTCATTCCATATCTAAGCTTGTTTCCACTCTACAAAAGAGGCGTTCATTTGGCAAGTCCTCGTTTTTGAAAAAAAAGTGAAACAAAAGTTCCGGTAATTTCGTTTATATTATAGTGGGATGGGTAAAAACATTATAAGAGCACGGACAAAGCAACGAAAAATAGCTTTTAAAAAAAGTTAAAGTTAGGTTTGATAGCTGTCCCGAATACGTTAAAGGAAACGAAGCACAAAAAAACCGCCGGATACATTCCTGCGGAGAATGTACCAGACGGTTCTATTATGCTTCGTTACAGTAGTTTTATTGTTACAGCATGACGTTGCTCAGCTTGTCCCTAGTCGATGGCCAATGTCTCATATGCGTCCGTGCTCATAATGCGTTTAGCGCCAACATAGCGGTTAGCCCAGTAGCTTTCGCTTAATGCGCTAATTGTAACTCCTTTGGAAGAAGAAGAGTGTGCAAACTTTCCATCCCCTACAAAGATCCCTACGTGTGAGACCCCTTTGCCCGTTGTATTGAAGAATACCAGATCACCTGGTCTCATTTCCATACGGGATACTGAATCACCCATGTCGAATTGCGAACTCGATTGGCGAGCCAGATCAATACCCAGCTTGTCGAATACATAGCTTGTGAACCCAGAGCAGTCAAAGCCGCTAAGCGTTGTTCCTCCGCTTTTGTATGTAGTTCCCATTGCTGAATCAATGACTTGGTCCATTTTTGAATCTGCGAATGCGCTGCCTGCTCCAAGCGATAATGCGAATGTGATGCTGAGTACAGCTGCGGTTAATTTCTTCTTAAACAAGAGATATACCCCTTCCAATGCCTGCGAGGTTAGCTTAAGGATTCGGTTGAAGGTCCCCTATGATCCCTCTGTTGCAAGATCAATTCACCCATAACTGGTTCCCCCGCTTCCCAGGTGCTAGGAATTTGGCTATGCTAGTTATGCACCTGCGAAATCAAGAAATGACGATTAAATTTTAAGTAGTTACAAATATGAAGGTAAAGATTACAAAGTTGTTACTAAAAACTCACTGCGATTATTGTAACAGAGGTGTATCACTTTGGCAACGTTTAACAGAAAAATTAGCAAAAAAAACCTCGACCTTTGACGGGGAAAGGTCGAGGTTTGCTTGTTTAAAGGTGTTTGATGAAAACAACTTTACATATAGATGGTAACCATTTTTAACTGTGCATGTTAATCCTTGACCGAGTTGGACTGCCATAACCGGAAATGGGCGCATATCTTCCATAAGCTCAGCAAGCACCGGGCAAGTGGATACGTCTGTTGTAGTATAAGACCAGTTAAGCCCGTTAGTAACCATGAAGCTGAAGTGAAGGCGCCAAAGACCAGGAGATGTAGGCCACCCAGCAGTACGGCAATGCCAATTAGAGTGATGACCTGGCGTAGTGCAATCCATAGAGCTTGAAACGTACCACGTGCTCCGCCTTCCCCATCAGGAGCCGAGATACCAAACTGCATGTACAGCAGGACATGATGGATAACCCACCCGTATACAATCCAACCAGCAACATAGGGAATACCAGGCAGGAGCAGATGGAGGGAATGAAAACCTTCCATAAGGATGGAATAAAGTTTTGGTGCGATCCAATAAGCCGGTAGCAGCAGCAATAGGGTGCGAATAGTGTGGAGCAGAAGCATTGGTTTCCACAAATTTTTGATGCCGCGAATGAATGGAATGCGCTCTTCCGAATGATTATAATGCTGGAGCGAGTAGAGCAGCCCTGCCTGAATGAGAGGGCTAATTAGCATCCGTAGCAGCAGCATAGCCCCTAAAATCCATAAATAGCGATGGACCTCTGGATTCATTGTCAGGCCGAGTTGGCTCTCCATTTTGAATAAAATTGTACTGAGTTCCCCTGCATCAGGGTCGGGATAACGCAGGAGTAGCGGAACCACAGCTGATTGAACCATTCGATAAAGAAAGTATCCCCATACTAATTGATAGAGAAATAAGAGTGCTGCAATGAACATATGCTGACGGACGAGAAACCAGCCTTCACGTATTTTCGCTTTCACTGTATCCACCTCACCATGACAGACTTCCGAATATGGCTTCTATAAGTTTGGTTGCACTCATGCTCCAGCGGGATTTGGTTGGCTCATCCAGTCCGGCTTTCAGAAAATTGTTCATATGATGGTTCTCCAGCACAATCGTGTACAGCGGATCAGTCATGGCCCAGGAAACAGGGGAAGTATAGGTCAGTTTGTAGGTAATGCGCTCCTCGCTGCCATCCCATTCTTTCGTCATGGTTTTCCCATCTTCGAACATAATTCGAACAGGCACCTTCTTATATTCACTGCCTTTTTTCTGGACTGTAATGGATGACTCGTACAACGTTTGACCGTCTTTCAGGGTAGGATTGATTGTGATCTTCTCCACTGCAAAGTCAGCCATGCCGTCACCGTATACATATTGATTAAAATAATCGGTCCAGGAGGTACGGGTTACTTGCTCCACGACCTTTTGAAAATCAGACGAAGTAGGGTGTTTGAAACGGTATTTCTTTACATAGGTCGAGAGAATACGCTCCATCGTTTTGGCACCAACTTGTTGTTCTATCCCGAGTAATACAAGCTTGCCTCGTGTGTATACGTTGGCGGCATATTGATTCTGGGAATCGAACTTCCAGGAGTCCTGTGTCAGAGAAGCTGGAGAAGTAATGAGACCTGATTGTACAGGCAGATTCGGGATAAGTCCGTATTCCTGTTCCATCACTTTGTCTTCTGCATAGGAGGTGAACCCTTCGTCCAGCCAAGCCTCCTCAAATTCATTACTGGCGACCATGCCGTAAAAATACTGATGCCCAATCTCGTGCACAACCGTGCGTTCCAGATCGTAACCAGGTGTAGAATCATCCGCACCGAAAGCGGTGACCAAGGTAGGATATTCCATTCCCCCTGCGCCATTCCCCGATTTGGGCGGGACAACGATGGACAGTGTGGAATACGGATAAGGGCCAAACCACTTGCTATAATTGGATAACGCTGCTTTGGCGGCGTAGAAATAACGTTCCTTCAGGTCCTCATGAGCAGGGTCGAGATACAGCTTGATTCGGACGCCTGGCACATTGGGAGCAGAGAAGGGTTCTTCCGCATAAACAAAATCAGGAGAGGCTGACCAGGCAAAATCATGCACATCATCGGCATAGAACTGATATACTTTTTCGCCGTTCTTCACAACAGCTTGCTGGGTTGGGAAACCGGTAGCAGCTACTTTGTATGTTTCCGGTACCCGAATACGCACACTATAGATACCGAAATCAGCATAAAACTCTGAATTGCCGTGATACTGATGCAGATTCCAGCCTTCGGTCGTCCGACCTCGTGTGCCTACTGGCTCATATACGCTAAGTTTAGGGAACCATTGACCTGCCATAACAAAATTATCTGCCGTTCCCATGCGGGCAAAAATTTTCGGTAGCTTGACCTCAAATCGGGTGTGAAGCGTTATGCTTTCACTGCCTTTAACGGGTTTGGGCAGCCGTACCTTAATGAGGGTAGTATCTTTCATGTTTCCGTCATCCGGTTGCACATATTGCATCCGATGCAAGAGAGAAAGTCCGTCCTCTGTTTTCATTTCTGTAATATGCATAGAACCATAACCGTTCGTGGGCATGACATCACCGCGAAGTTTCCCCCCGGATTCTTTCATAAAAGTGGTGTCAGCAGAAGAGAAGGCATTGGGATACATGTGAAAATAAAGCTCGCTGACGGTTTTCTTACCTGGATGTGTCCAGGTTATCGTCTGAGTCCCTTGCAGTACATTCCCGTCTACCAGCTTCACATCCATGTGATATTCCACTACGCGGTTGCTGAACACTTCAGCTGTAGGTGTCTGTATACTTTCCGGAGATGTTTGGGTTTTGACGGGTGCCGTAGGCTTGCCCGATTCCGGGGCGAGCGCAGGCAAGTCAGAATGAATGGAACGTGTGGAACCCAGACCAAGCCATATCCCTCCGGCAACTACACACAGGGCTATAATTGCGGTGAGCCAGCTCTTGGCGCGTCGTGGAATCATCGTTAAATACCTCCCGTTGACAAGCATCTACAGCATGTATATGTTTGCATTGGAGCGATTATTAGTTAAAATATTTGTATCAACCCTTGGAGGCTATAAACATGGACCAAAACGAGCAAAACGGCAAAAAACAGATTGCCTTGAATATCGTTAGTGCAAAGAGCAAACACAAAGGCTTCGGTGCAGGTTCCATAGATCTGAACAACCTGTCTCCAGTTATTATTGATAACGGAGAAGCCAAGATCGATATTGGTGCGATGCATGCAAAGAGCAAAGTGGAGCGCAACATCAAGTTCTCAACCAACCGTGAGGACGTACCCAATGGACGCCAGGTATGGCTGGTATGGGTAGCTGTGGACCGAAACGAACAGGGGCAGTTCTATGGTGGAGCAACAGCGTGTGAGATGTGGATTGATACAGAAGCGCGTCGTGGATGGAAACTGCTGGCCGAACATGTGAACCGCATGGATTATGCCATGAAGCGCCGGTTCATGCTGGATGACCTTGGACCTGAGGATCGCGCGGCACTCAAGACGTTGCTGATTACGCATAACGAAGAATGGTGGAACGCTTCTCCGGATGAATTGAAAGAAGCGCTCGCCTAATTAATGAATGTTCAAAGTTGTTCAAAAAAAAGAAGCAAAAGCCCCGGGACCGAGATGATCGGTTCGGGTTTTTTGCTTCTTTGCTAAAATTAAATTTTACAGACGCTGACGCAATTGCGTCATTACGCATTTACGTCACTTTGGTTACTCCACCCACCAGCGTTTGAAATCCTTCCACCAAGAATGTTTCTCTTCCTGTATTCCCTGCTGGTTTTGCACTTCGCGATTGTCTTTATCATTCTCTGAACCCGAGTCGTCTGAAGCGCTGCGACAGACCTCAGTCGGTTCCGTGCCATCAATAAAAACTTCCAGCCGTTTCTCGGCGCAGCCATTGCCAGCCAGTTTGCCGGATTCGGGATCGATATATACACTGACGACATTATCCGGTACGGTGAAAATCTTCGGTGGAACACTGGCGAGGGCCTGTTCCGTAAACTGGGCGAACATGGGTGCCGCCCGACGCCCGTCAGATGTGGAAATGGCTTTGCCTTGATCGTAACCGACCCAGACAGCTGTTGAGAGCTCTGGAGTAAAGCCGACTAGCCAAGCATCCGTATTGGTTGTCCCCGTTTTGCCGGCGACAGGTCGCTTAATGGTTGCAGATACTCGATTGCCCGTTCCACCATTTTCGAACACACTTTCCATCAACCGTGTTAATACATAAGCGGCAGCGGGTTCAACGACCCTCTCGGCCTTGGTCTGAGGTGCTTCATAGATGACTCGTCCTGCGGCATCCGTCACTTGTAGAATGGCTACAGGAGGTGTTCTTTGCCCACCTGCGGCGATAGCGGAGAATGCTGAAGCCATCTCCAGTGGACTAACAGGTGAGGTGCCGAGTGCAAGGGAAGGTACCGGGCTCATGTTGCTCGTAATCCCTAGGTTTTTGGCCATTTTCACCACTTGTTCAGGTCCAATCTGCATAATTGTATTTACCGCGTAGATGTTGTCCGAAGCGGCGATAGCCTGTCTCAGATCAATCTCACCTAAATACTTGTCTCCGAAGTTACCAGGCTTATAGGTCTTGCGATCATTGTCATAATGAAACAGGGTCGGCTCGCTTTTAAACATGGACGCACTGGTGAGCTGTTTCGATTCCAGGGCAGCCAGATACATAATTGGTTTAAAAGCAGATCCCGGCTGGCGTGTAGTCGCCAGTACATGGTTAATCTGATTGGTGCGGTAATTTTTGCCGCCCACCATCGCTTTGATATATCCAGTTCGGGGATCGATCGATACCAGCGCGGTTTCGAGCTCGCTTTTGGCGTCCATACCTTTGGCTACGGCGTCTTCCGCCGCTTTTTGCACACGCAAATCCAGCGTGGTGTATATATTCAATCCTCCGTGATCCAGCATCGCTTCGCTGATCCCCAGCTCCTTGATGGCCAGATTACGGATATAATCGCGGAAATAAGGTGCACTTTCCACAGTTTTACGTTCACTTTCCGGTTTAAACGAAAGCATTTCCTCATAAGCCTTGTCTGCTTCCGCTTGCGTAATTTTGCCGACGTCAGCCATGGCATTCAATACAACCTTCTGTCGGTCCTTGGCGTTCTTCATATGATTATATGGAGAATAGTAGGTCGGCCCCTTTGGAATCCCTGCAAGCATGGCACTTTCGGCAAGCGTCAACTGTTTGGCGGATTTGCCAAAATACATCCGTGAGGCTGCTTCGATCCCGTAGGCGCCGTGACCGTAATAAATTTCGTTTAGGTACATCTGCAGAATTTCATCCTTGCTGTACTTCATCTCCAATTGTGCCGTGTACATGGCTTCCTTGGCTTTGCGGGTCCATGTCTTTTCATGCGATAAATACAAGTTGCGTGCGAGCTGTTGGGTCAGTGTGCTTGCTCCTTGGGACATCTGCATATGTTCCAGGTTGACGAGTACAGCCCGTCCCATCCCTCGGATGTCGAAGCCGATATGATCATAGAACTTGCGGTCCTCTACAGCAAGTGTAGCGTTAAGCAAATCAGGTGAAATATCTCCCAACTGTACGGGTACCGAGTCTTTGCCGCCTGCCGAGAAAGTGGCAATGACTTCCCCCTGGCTGTCCAGCAGCCTGGAATTGCGGTCGGAGTCGGCCAGTGGCAGGCTGGTGGCGTATAGATAGACCAATGCTGCTGCCGTGGCGATTAGGCCGAGAATAGCGAGCAGAGCTAGGCTTTTGATGACTTTCCATGTGCGGAACCCGCGTTTGCGGGTCTTTTGGCTTGATTGGGTCATGGAACGGGCTCCTTTCTTTTCTTTCCAGTATGGGAATTCAGTGACACGGATATTCAATCCGCCCGTTCAACGGTATAAAATAAAGCTTTTTTGCAGAAAAAAACCGTTTTGCAGTATAAACGTCAATCGCGTATAATGCAAAAGGGTAATGAAAAGTAACGGTTCGGCACAACATACAATAGGCAAGGAAGGTCGAACAGTACCCGTTGTCAGTGATTGGATTCTTTGATTAGTCAGACGCTACGTACGCTCTGGTCAATTTAATATAAACTTTACGGAAAGAAGGTAGAGATTATGGAATTGTGGTTTACGGAGAAACAGACCCCCGCATTCGGAATCACCGCGAAGATTAAACAGACCTATGTAAGCGAAAAGACGGATTTTCAAGATCTGGCTATGGTAGAGACCGAAGAATTCGGCAATATGTTGCTGCTTGACGGCATGGTGATGACGACGGTGAAAGACGAGTTCGTTTATCACGAAATGGCGGCTCACCCTGCGCTGAATACACATCCGAACCCGAAAAAGGTGCTGGTTGTCGGTGGCGGTGACGGCGGAGTTATCCGTGAAGTCATTAAGCATGCTGCTGTAGAAAAAGCAGTTCTCGTCGAAATCGATGGGAAAGTGATTGAATATTCCAAAAAGTATCTGCCTGAAATCGCCGGTAAGTTGGACGAGCCTAACGTTGAAGTGCTGGTGAACGACGGCTACATGCATATTATAGAGCATAAAAATGAATACGATGTAATCATCGTTGACTCCACAGAGCCTGTAGGTCCAGCTGCTCCGCTGTTTGAACGCGGTTTCTACCAAGGTATCTATGAAGCGCTGAGAGAAGACGGGATCTTCGTTGCTCAAACGGACAACCCGTGGTTTAAAGCGGATCTGATCCAAAAGGTAAACAAAGACGTTAAAGAAATCTTCCCGATCGTACATGTGTACGGCTGTAATATCCCTACGTACCCAAGTGGTCTGTGGACTTTTACAATGGGTAGCAAAAAACATAATCCGCTCGAGGTGGACGAGACGCAGATTCCAGAGATGGATACGAAATATTACTCTCCACGTCTGCACAAAGCGGCGTTCGTTCTTCCTAAATTCGTGGAAGACCTTACGAAATAAGGAGGAATAATTAGATGAAATTGGATCAAGCTTATTCAGGTAACGTGTTTATTTGCAGTTCAGAGGATTATGAGAACTCCAAAGCGGTCATTTATGGTATGCCGATGGATTACACCGTCAGCTTCCGTCCAGGGTCCCGTTTTGGTCCTTCTCATATCCGTCAGGCGTCGGTTGGACTTGAAGAGTACAGCCCTTACCTGGATAAAAGCATTGTGGATATGACTTACTTTGACGCTGGGGATCTGCTTTTGCCTTTCGGTAACGCAGGACGCAGTCTCGAAGTCATCGGAGAATATATCGGTGGCCTGCTGGCTGACGACAAATTCCCGATTGGTCTCGGCGGGGAACACCTCGTCACTTGGCCTGTCATTCAGCAAATGTACAAAAAATATCCCGACCTTATCCTGATCCATATTGATGCACATGCAGACCTTCGTGAAAACTATGAAGGCGAGCCATTGTCTCACTCAACGCCAGTGCGTAAAGCAGCTGAACTGATGGGTGGCAAAAATATTTATCAGTTCGGAATTCGTTCCGGCTCCCGTGAAGAGTTCCAATTCGGACGGGAGAACATCAACTTCTATCCGTTTGAAGTGGCAGCTCCGATGAAGGAAGCTCTTCCGAAAATGGGTAACCGTCCGGTGTACGTTACAATCGATATCGATGTACTTGATCCATCTGCGGCTCCGGGTACAGGAACGGCAGAAGCGGGCGGTATTACGTCCAAGGAACTGCTTGAAGCCATTCACATGATCGCAGGATCAGATGTAAATGTGGTTGGTTGTGACCTGGTTGAAGTGGCGCCGATTTACGATCCTACAGAACAGACACAAATTGTGGCTGCGAAGATGATCCGTGAAATGCTGCTTGGATTCGTGAAGTAATCGCAAAATAACAGCATCCTCTGTCTGCGTCAGGTTGAAGCCTGCGCAGGAGAGGGCGTTTTTTGTGTGATTGCCTCCTGATCTCATTCGTAAAAGTATAGGGTGATTGGGTTCGACCATATACTAAAAAAGAGCCTTCACCGCGCCAACGGTAAAGACTCTTAGGACCCCGAAAGACTGTGGATTGCCACGGCGTGCAAGAATTAAATATTGCTATTCAAGCGAAACCCACCGTCAGGCTTCCGACCTTATGAGGTGGGTTTTGGCTTGCAATTCAAAGTCCATAACATTGATTATAGCACGTACGTTCCCGTCCCTCTACCATTTGTTGTATATATGATTCCGCCCGCGCGTTAAGCGAAAACATGTATTTGGGATGACTCTATCTTAATATTTATGTATAATATGGAAATAGAGGGAGGGGTTTTGTTATGCATGCAATCCGGGCTCAATTGAGTATGTATCCCAAATGGTTCATAGCGGTACTTATGATATTTATCATCAACCTTATATTAACAATGACCTTGTTCATCAATTTAACGTTAATACTGGCTAATCTCGCCATGTTATATGCCGCCTTTAGCATCAAGACACTTAAATACAATAAACTGCATTTTGTCCTGTGTCTTATTTTAAGTATCACTTTTGTGATCATTGCTTTTAAGACATATCCCATTTAATTCAGCTCTTATCAGAGATTAATGATGAACCACTCATGCCCATGAGATAAAAAATGTGGGCATGAGTGGTTTTTTATTGCAATAATGTCACGCGAATTAAACAAATTGTTACGTTAAATCCTGCGAAATGGGGTAAAAACATAGAAGGAGGTGTCACAATGACAACAAAGAGCAGAACGACATGGAAACGGATTGGCGCACTCGCACTATCGGTAACATTGGCTTGGGGACTGGGACCGGTACATACTCTACCCGGCGCTAACGCTGCATCCTCCCCAACGTGTGGAAGTGGAGATCACGGATTAACAGCTACGTTGAAAAAAGGCAGTGGTGTGGAAGACCAACGACTGCAATTTACGGATATCGATTTTCTAAACAGTACAACCGGACGGGCTGCTGGTGAGGGAATCCTCATTGGTACATCGAATTCAGGTTGCACTTGGCAGTCCATCTATACAGGCCAATGGCAGTTCACACAACTTGATTTCCCGAATAATGTGAATGGATTTGCTTTGGCACAGGTCAAGGATTCTCCAACGACATATCTCATCCGCTCAACGGATGGTGGCGCGCACTGGACACGCATGGATACTAAAGGGGTACAATTTAAACGTATTGATTTTCGCAATAAAAACGATGGCTTTGGATACACCTATAACGGAGCTTATTTGACGAAGGATGGCGGTGAAACATGGAATCGAATCTCCACACCAGCCAATACACGCGGAGCTGTGTTCACGACAGAGAAGCAAGGTTATGCCATTATAGTGGCTCCTGGTGCGGGTTACCGTATTATGCAGACAAGTAACGGCGGTAAGAACTGGACGCAATCGCTGAAGGTAGCCTCAACAACTTGGAGCGGTGGAGATTTATACGCAAGTGGTAACCAGGTATGGGCTCTTCTGTATGGCGACGCAGGGATGTCCCAGCAGTCGTATTCCCTCTACGCGAGCGGAAATGAGGGCAAGAATTGGAGACAGGTCTTTGCTCAATCGACAGCAGGTGGTGGCCCGGCTCCAGGTGCAAGCAGCACAGGGAATGGAAAAGGCCCCGCAGACCCAGGGGGTCACCCAGGGAACATGGCGTTGATCGGTAATCAGACGGCCTATCTCTCTGCAGGATCACCTGCAGCAGGCAAAGTGGGGATTGGGCGTTCTTATGATGCAGGTTCCACGTGGAAAAATATTGACCTGAAAGATCCAGGTTATAGCTCTCGCATTTCGTTTCCTTCTGCCAAAATAGGTTGGCTCGTCGTAACAAGCGACAATTCACCTGCGATTTATGAGACGACAGATGGTGGAACAACATGGAAGCAAAAAATGTTGTTGCCCGCTGAAAACGAGTAAATGGCGTCATGCCATGGAATAATTTTAAGGCGATTTCAATCTAAAAGAGTATAAATCTTAACTTGTTTGGCCTGATGAGGCCAGTGCAAACAAACAAGCCTTTTCCGGACAAATGAAGCCGGAATGGGCTTGTTTTTGTTTAAATAAAAACGGTTGAATCCTGTTCAGAAACACGTTATTGTAAGCGATAACAATACTTTTTGGGAGGTTGAAATTATGGTTGATGTTATTTTAAAGGCTGATTCGGAACAAGGATTAATAAATCGCAATATATATGGTCATTTCTCAGAGCATCTGGGACGCTGCATCTATGAAGGCATTTGGGTGGGGGAGGACTCACCCATTCCCAATACAGAAGGTATCCGAAATGATGTGCTTACTGCACTGCAAAAACTTCATATTCCCGTACTTCGCTGGCCTGGAGGTTGTTTTGCCGACGAATACCACTGGAAAGATGGCGTAGGTCCAAAAAGTGAGCGCGCCCGGATGATCAATACGCACTGGGGCGGGGTAGAAGAGAACAATCATTTTGGTACCCATGAATTCCTGAGACTATGTGAGCTACTTGATACGCAGCCATATATCAGTGGCAATCTGGGGAGCGGTACAGTGCAGGAGATGCAGGAATGGGTGGAGTACATCACGTTTGATGGGGAATCACCGATGGCGAACTGGCGGAAGAGTAACGGCCGTGAAGAGCCATGGAAGCTGAAATACTTTGGTGTGGGGAACGAGAACTGGGGTTGCGGCGGTAATATGCGTCCGGAATACTACGCAGATGAATATCGTCGTTATGCTACATATGTACGCAATTATTCTGGAAATGAAATTTATAAAATCGCCTGCGGCCCCAATGACAACAACTATCACTGGATGGAGGTGTTAATGCGGGAGGCCGGTCGTTTTATGGATGGAATCAGCCTGCATTATTACACCATTCCAACAGGTGAGTGGGCAGATAAAGGTCAAGCTACAGGTTTCGGAGAAGCTGAATGGTTCACCACCTTGAAAAAGACGCTATATATGGAAGAGTTACTTGTGAAGCACTCCGAGATCATGGACAAATATGATCCTGAGGGCAGAGTTGGTATTATCGTGGATGAGTGGGGAACGTGGTATAACGTTGAGCCAGGTACGAATCCAGGGTTCCTGTATCAACAAAATACGATGCGTGATGCTGTACTTGCCGGGATCAATCTGAATATTTTTAACCAACATAATAAAAGAGTGCATATGGCTAATCTGGCCCAGATCGTTAATGTGCTCCAGGCGTTGGTTTTGACAGAAGGAGAGAAGATGCTGCTTACGCCTACATATCATGTGTTTGATATGTATCAGGTGCACATGGACGCGCAACGGTTGGAACTGAATTACGAGAGCCCTGAATACACTTTCGGAGAAGAGACCATTCCTCAACTGAGTTTGTCGGCTTCTCGCAGCAATGAAGGCGTTATTCATGTGACGGCGTGTAACCTTAGTCATACGGATGAGCTTGAAGTGGTTTGTCAGATTGAATCAACGGACGCTTCTGCTGTATCGGGACGAATTCTGCATCACGCAGATTATAGTGCATTCAACACATTTGAACAGCCGGATCAGGTTCAACCTGCGGAATGGAAGGGTATTACACTCGAAAATAACAAACTGCGTTTTGTACTGCCTCCGGCTTCTGTTGGTGTGGTCGGTATAAAGGAATGAACAGATGGATTCATCTGTGCAGAGTAGAAGTGCTGGGAAACGGGAACCATGCAAGGGATGTAATGATCAATATGATGTGAAGATTAGTGAAGCCAAGATGGCCAGGCTCGTGGAGCTGGCCTCAAGCTCACGTCCGGCCGTCGAGGATGCTGAATATGAGCGGCGTTTATCCATCTGCGCTGATTGTCCAGGGTTACAATACGGTACAACCTGCCGTTATTGTGGTTGTCTCGTACAGGTGCGCGCCAAGCTGGTAGAGTCGACCTGTCCGTTTCCATATGAGCCGCGATGGACCTGATCCAGAATGTATTTCTTTATTAATGAAGCAAGGCAGAGCTGCACTTTACAGGTGTAGCTCTGCTTTTTTTGGTGCTGATGGGCAAAAACTCTGAATTTGGATTTGAATTGAGCGGGTGAACTGGATATAGTTATACAGTAGAGTGTAGGATAGCGAGCTATCCGGGAATATGAGCGCGTATAGCGGCACAACAATACAGGAAGGGCTGTTCTCACCGGCCGTGCCTGATTTTGCGTCGCCTCGAATATAATGGAGGTTAACATTCATGTCGAACATGCGACCGGTTCAGATCCGGCTGCACAGCCGTTATGAAGGTGAAGATGTACTGCAGGAAATGCAGGGTGAAGCCGTATTGAAGGGATCTGTGCTCTATGTTCGTTATGAAGAGCCACAGGCTGGCCCCGAGGGCGGTATTACTCGAACAACATTGAAGCTGGGCGGACAATCCATCAAGATTATACGTCACGGCGAGGTGGAATCGGAGCAAACATTTGAGTTAAACCGCAAGCTCCCTGGTTTTTACCGCTCGCCGTATATGTCGTTTGCCTTGTCCACGCATACACAGGAGCTGGAACTTTCCATTCAGGGATTGAGCGCACGCGCAGCGTGGAGCTACGACTTTTACCGCTTTGACGAAGAATCCGGACATTTCGCGATTAGTTTGCATATACAGGAGGAACCAATTTCATGACACGTAATCCATTAGATACGATTAACGAACGGGTAAGTACAGCCATCGGCAATGCCATTGTGACTGCTGGCATTGTTGCGCAGGAGAATCTACCGACCATCACCCTTGAAGTACCACGCGAGAAAACACACGGCGATTTGGCGACCAATGCCGCTATGCAACTGACCAAGATTGCCAAGCGCAATCCACGCCAGATTGCAGAAGAGATTATTGCCAATCTCAACCTGGCTGAAGCTGGAATCGAGAAAGCGGAGATTGCTGGACCGGGATTCATTAACTTTAAGTTGGACAAGAGTTATCTCTATCCTGTGCTGGGGCTTGTGCACGAGCAGGGTGAGAATTATGGAAGAATCAATGTTGGTGAAGGGCGCAAGGTCGAGATGGAGTTTGTCAGTGCCAACCCGACAGGCAGTCTGCATCTGGGCCATGCGCGTGGAGCGGCTGTGGGTGATGCGCTTTGCAACATCCTCGACTATGCCGGATATGATGTAACACGTGAATACTACATTAATGACGCGGGTAATCAGGTATTTAATCTGTCTCGTTCCATTGAAGCTCGCTATTTGCAGGAACTGGGCCAAGACGCAGAGATGCCGGAAGACGGTTATCACGGTGAGGATATCAAAGGGTTTGCCAAGGAGCTAGTGGCTGAGAAAGGTGATTCTTTGCTGTCCATGCATCCAGGTGACCGTGCAGCTTACTTCCGCGACTTCGGTTTGGAGAAAGAACTGGACAAGATCAAACGTGACTTGAATCGCTTCCGTGTCAATTTCGACATCTGGTTCAGCGAAACATCACTGTATGATAACGGAGAAGTGTTGCGTGTACTTGACGAATTGCGTGATCGTAACGAAATCTATGAGCAAGACGGAGCAACTTGGTTGAAAACCATGCAGTATGGTGACGATAAAGAGCGTGTTTTGATCAAAAATGACGGTACGTACACGTACCTTACACCGGACATTGCTTATCACCGTGATAAATATGCGCGTGGATACGACACGATGATTAACATCTGGGGAGCAGACCACCATGGTTACATTCCACGGATGAAAGCGGCCATGCAAGCACTGGGCAATGATCCTGAGAAATTGGTCGTGCTGATTGCACAGATGGTGAGCTTGTTCCAGAACGGCGAGAAAGTGAAGATGTCCAAGCGTACCGGCAAGGCGGTAACGATGGAGGATCTGATGGACGAAGTAGGCATTGACGCCATTCGTTACTTCTTTACCATGCGCAGCATGGATTCTCATCTGGACTTCGACATGGACCTTGCGATTTCGACGTCCAATGAAAACCCTGTATTCTATGTACAATACGCTCACGCTCGGGTATGCAGCGTATACCGTCAGGCAGAAGAACAAGGCATTGAACTGTTGCCATTGTCACAGATCGACCTTTCGAAGCTGACCACGGAACATGAATATGACCTTCTTCGCAAAATGGGTGAACTGCCTGAAGAAATCGCGACTGCCGCTACGGGATATGCGCCGCATCGTATTGTTCGTTATGTATATGAACTGGCATCCCTGTTCCACAGTTACTATCGTGCAGAGCGCGTCATTACGGAAGACGCGGGACAAACCCAGGCGCGTCTGGCGCTGATCGGTGCTGTACGCACCGTCATCGCAACAGCGCTTCGTCTGGTGGGCGTATCCGCACCGGACAAAATGTAATTCAAGCCCTGGCGGTGCACAACCGCCCTGTGGCTTTGACAAAAAGTCTCCATGCATCACGCCTGCAATGCAGCGTGGACATGGAGACTTTTTTGCTGTGTCCGCGGCCGAGTTCATACGGCCCCGAGGCACCTAGAGCCAGCGCCGCCTGCCGTCGTGGGCAACACCGTGAAGCATCACATCACGCAGCAGTGCTGCGCTTAGCGATGCTTCACGGAACGGCTCCCTGCGGCAGGCGATGTACTTTACCCTCCGCACTCCTTCATTAGCTTGAGGGCGTCAATCTCTCCACCGCGTATTTTGCTCTTCGCGGTGGTGGTCTTGCGTGCGCGCAGCGGAACGGTTGCGCGCTTCACGAGCGTTTTGATCTCGGCTGGCGATAGGCCGGGATGCTTCGCAAGCAAGAGCGCTATGGCGCCACTGACGTGCGACGTCGCCATGGAGGTGCCGCTCATCTCATGGTGCTTGCCTTGCACCCAGGATGAAACAATTTTGTCCCCTGGCGCATATACATCGACGTATGCACCTCGGTTACTGAACGAGGCAATACGCCGGTTTTTGTCAGTTGCCCCAACCGATATCGTTTGCGGATAACGTGCCGGATAATCAATGCTGCGGCGTTTGCCGTCATTTCCTGACGATGCAACTATGACAATCCCGGCCTGATAGGCACGGTTCACGACATCAAGCAATGCTTTGCTACGCGTTTTCATGCCAAAGCTCATATTGATAATATCGACCCGATTGCGAACACACCAATCGATGCCAAGCACAATGTCTGACACGAAAGCCGAACCATTATGGTCGAATGCCTTCACCGGATAGATCAGGGAGCGAGGAGCTACGCCAATCATACCTGCCGTACTATTGGCTGCGGCAATGGTTCCGGCAATATGCGTGCCGTGACCGTTATCATCATGAGGAAGCAGACTGCGGTTTAACAGATTGATTCCGCGTGCCAGCGAATAGCGAAGATCGGGGTGTTGATAATCGGCACCTGTGTCGATCACGCCGATTTTGATTCGATGTCCTGTGGATACGGACCATACTTTGGGAGCATGAATCTGTTTGACACCCCAAGGTATGCCCTGAGCACTGCTCGGTTTACTATGAAGCGCGGTGGCATGCAGTGAGATAGATACATCTTCTTCTACCGTAATCTCATCGCTGTAGCGAGATAATTCTTCTGGGTCATGCACCGGGGCGATAATGGAGCGGGCCAGCCGGGAGGAGCGTACCATACCAAGATCCGTAAATTCATTCCTCATCCGCGACAGTTCCACGAGGCAGGCTTCATATTGCTTCGGTTTGGCGAACCGGATCAGGTACCGCCGCCCCTGTTCTGGTTCGGGACGTTGCATTCCTTCAACCAATTGATGTAGAAAACCAGTATAGTCCATAATGGGCAGCCCCCTTCGGGATGAACATGCTGAGGTATTCTATGAATGCATTGATCCCGCCGCATGGGGAACCTGCCCTTTTTTTACAAAAACACATTCTCTTCGTGTCAAAACGGGCGCAGGGACATATGATGGATGGAGGGCTAGAGGGCTCTTGCGGGGACCCTGGTGAGGAGCGATCCTTCAAGGGTATACAGTCAGAAGGCGGAGGGGACTCCGTCTTTTTTATATGACGATGCTTTTTTGCACAAAGGACGATATGCCCGCGAGTTAGATGTCTCTTACGGGTCTGTACATTGCTCGTTTGAAGTTGCTTCTTGGAATTATGAGACATCCATACATAAAAACTTGCTTTTTGAGGCTAAATAGGTTTTACTTAGGTTTGTTAATGGATATGTTATACGTAACGTTCCAGTTCGTAGGGATATAAAGTGAATTTTGTGTGAGAGGAAGTGTCTGTCAGTGAGTACCTCGCTCAATTTGAAAATTGATAAAGAAAAGGTCAGAGAGATTCCTTTGGTGGACCTCGCCTTTATGGTGCTGAAAGCGGCCAATACGCCGTATTACTACCGTGATTTGATGAATGAGGTAGCTAAACAGCGCGGAATGACTGATGAAGAAATCAACGAGTTTATCGCCCAGCTATATACCGAGATTAATATCGATGGCCGTTTTGCTTGCGTCGGTACAAGTCTGTGGGGCTTGAAGCGCTGGTATCCGGTAGCTGGATCGGAAGATACCATGACGGGTGCGAAGCGTCCGCGCATCATCAACGATGAAGACGATGATCTGGAAGATGAGGACTTCGGGGAAGAGGAAGACAGCTATAACAGCGACGAAGACTTCGATAATTCTGACGATGATCAGGACGAAGATGATGATGACGATGATGATGACGAAGACGACATCTTTGACGAAGAAGATGGCGATGAAGAAGTTCTAGTTGAAGATGACGAATTGGAAGAGGAAGACCTCGATGAAGACGATGAAGAAGAGTCCGAAGACGAGGGTGAATTTGACGACGATTCCGATAAGTAGCAGTCATTTTTGATGTCGATAGTTTACCCGTTTTCCCCGCATAGTCAGCCTTGACAGCAGACGGGGTAACGGGTAAACTATTGCATGGGCTTATGAATGAGCGACAAAATATTTATGTTTTTTATAAAAAGTGCCCCGTCCTGCGGGAGTACTTTTTTTGTATTTTTAGAGGCAGAATTTTGCAAAATGATTTGAATTCCGCATGCTCCCGGCCAACAATCCGTGGTCTATTTTTGTATATCCAAAACACCAAATGGATCGATGTAATGATATCTATTTAGGGACAGGCTCGGTAGTTGGCTCTCGGAAGGTTTGCACCATTCTACGCTGTAGAACAACGTTGTTTACACATGGTCTTCGCATGAAAGAGCAGTTCGCAGATGCAGGGAATTTCTGCCATTGCTCTTTTTAACGATGATTACCTGGGAAACGGGTTACGATAATACCATATATCGCCTGAATTTCTGTACTTATATTAGGAGGGTAATAATAGTGACAAAGTATATTTTCGTGACGGGCGGAGTTGTGTCCTCCCTGGGCAAAGGGATAACGGCTGCCTCGCTGGGCAGATTGCTGAAAAACAGAGGGTTGAAGGTAACCATTCAAAAATTTGATCCATACATCAATATCGACCCGGGAACAATGAGTCCTTATCAGCATGGTGAGGTTTTTGTAACGGATGATGGCGCGGAAACGGATCTTGACCTTGGCCACTACGAACGTTTTATTGACATCAACCTCTCCAAAAACAGCAACGTCACGACTGGTAAAGTATACTCCTCCGTCATCAGCAAAGAGCGGCGCGGGGAATATCTGGGCGGAACGGTACAAGTCATTCCACACATTACGAACGAGATCAAAGAGCGCGTATTCCGCGCAGGACGTGAAGCGGGTTCGGATGTTGTTATTACGGAGATCGGCGGTACGGTGGGTGACATCGAGAGCTTGCCGTTCCTGGAAGCTATTCGTCAAATCAAGAGTGATGTAGGTCGTGACAACGTCATGTACATCCATGTAACACTTATTCCTTACATCAAGGCTGCCGGCGAAGTGAAAACTAAACCAACGCAGCACAGTGTGAAGGAATTGCGCAGTATCGGAATTCAACCGAACGTCATTGTATGCCGTACAGAGTATGAGCTGTCCAAAGACATGAAAGCTAAAATCGCTCTCTTCTGTGACATTGATGAAAATGCCGTGGTGGAATGCCGTGATGCAGACACATTGTATCAAGTGCCTTTGAACCTGCGTGAAGAAGGTTTGGATGAGATCGTCGTAAACCACCTCAAGCTGACTACTCCTGCACCGGATATGAGCGAGTGGGAAGGGCTGGTTGACCGTATCAACAAGCTGAAGCATACAGTGGAGATTGCCATTGTAGGTAAATATGTAGCTTTGCATGATGCTTATTTGAGTGTTGTTGAATCCTTGTCTCATGCAGGATTTGCATCCAATGCTGATGTGAAGATCCGCTGGATTCATTCCGAAGATATCACGGATGAGAATGTGGGCGATCTGCTGAACGGCGTAGGCGGGATCCTCGTACCAGGCGGATTTGGTGATCGGGGTATTGAAGGTAAAGTATCGGCGATTCGTTATGCCCGTGAGAAACAAATTCCGTTCTTCGGTATTTGCTTGGGTATGCAGGTTTCCGTTATTGAATATGCACGTTCCATCGTTGGTTTGACTGGAGCGAACAGCTCCGAGATTAATCCAGCTACAGAGTTCCCGGTAATCGACCTGTTGCCTGAACAAAAAGATATCGAAAACCTGGGTGGTACAATGCGTCTGGGTCTGTATCCTTGTAAGCTTCAGGAAGGTTCCTTGGCAATGTCTTGTTATGATGATGAACTGGTCTATGAGAGACACCGTCACCGGTACGAGTTCAACAATGAATACCGTGAAGCGATTGAAAAAGCCGGTTTGGTTATCTCGGGTACATCCCCGGATGGACGTCTGGTTGAGATCGTGGAGCTTCCAGGACACCCATGGTTCTTGGCAGTACAATTCCACCCGGAATTCACTTCCCGTCCGAACCGTCCGCAGCCGTTGTTCCGTGAGTTTGTAAAAGCTTCTCTGGAGAGCGCTGGAAAATAAGAGTGTTGATCATTAAGTTATAAATAAATGGATGTTCTTGGCGGCCGATAAGGGTGCCGGGGGCATCCTTTTTTAGTGGGTAAAGTTAAGTGAAAATGGTTTTTGGCATTTTGGGATGTAAGCAGGATTTCAATGGGTAAGGTAGAATACTTATCATGACGACTATGGGATTGTTATCCAGATTCAGACGTACATGCTTTCCTAATTCTAGGAGGTTACTCAGTGGAAAATAAAAAAGTGTTGATTGTTGATGATCAAAACGGTATTCGAATCCTGTTAATGGAAGTGTTCAGCAGCGAAGGATATAATACGTTCCAAGCGCCTAATGGGAAGATCGCCCTGGAGATAGTAAATAATGACAAACCTGATCTTGTGCTGCTTGATATGAAGATTCCTGGCATGGATGGCCTGGAAATTCTGAAACATATTAAGGAAATTGATCCGGATATCAAAGTCATCATGATGACGGCCTATGGTGAACTGGACATGATCAAAGAAGCTACGGATCTTGGAGCGCTCATGCACTTTACGAAACCGTTTGATATCGATGAAATGCGTGTGGCAGTCAATATGCAGCTTCGAAATGATACTGCGAATAAGTGCAGCTGAATCCTGTAGATACAGGATTTTTTTGCGTGTGAAGCTCTAAGAGTTAACGGGTGGGTATGCAGGGTATTTCGGTCAAGCATCCGGGGAATATTGGAAATGGGGGCGTCGTCATGCTGTGTCTATGAAAACTGTGCTGCAAAGCACAGCATTTTTGCAAATGCTTGTTTAGTATTTGACATGGGATGTGGTATAATAAGCCCGTATGTGATTTCGGCTAAAAACCATAGACACAACCCAACACCCCTAGGAGGATTGAAACCATGCCATTAGTATCTATGACAGACATGTTGAACAAAGCACTCGAAGGAAAATATGCAGTTGGTCAATACAACATCAATAACCTTGAGTGGACTCAAGCGATTCTTGCTGCTGCTGAAGAAGAGAAATCCCCAGTAATCTTGGGCGTATCCGAAGGCGCAGCGCGTCACATGAGCGGTTTCTACACAGTAGTTAAAATGGTAGAAGGACTCATTCACGACATGAAAATCACTGTTCCAGTTGCTATTCACCTGGATCACGGTTCCAGCTTTGATAAGTGTAAAGAAGCGATCGATGCTGGATTTACATCCGTAATGATCGACGGTTCCCACCACTCCATCGATGAAAACATCGAAATGACTAAAAAAGTTGTTGAATATGCACACGCTAAAGGCGTTTCTGTAGAAGCCGAAGTAGGTACTGTTGGTGGACAAGAAGACGACGTTATCGGTGGTATCATGTACGCTGACCTGAACGAGTGTGTACGTATCGTTAAAGAAACAGGTATCGACACATTGGCTCCAGCTCTTGGTTCCGTACACGGTCCTTACCATGGCGAGCCTAACTTGGGCTTCAAAGAAATGGAAGAAGTTCGCGATGCAGTTAACGTTCCATTGGTATTGCATGGTGGTACAGGTATCCCTAAACATGATATCGACAAAGCGATTTCCCTGGGAACTTCCAAAATCAACGTGAACACTGAGAACCAAATTTCGTTCTCCAAAGTGGTTCGCGAAGTGCTTGCAGCTAAACCAGATGCTTACGATCCACGTACATTCATCGTACCAGGCCGTGATGCAATCAAAGAAACCGTTAAAGGTAAAATTCGCGAGTTTGGTTCCAACAACAAAGCGTAATTTTTCATTACCAGTTCCATACAGTGTAAGTGGAAAGAACACCGCCTAGCCGGTGTCTTTCCATTTTCACGCCTTATTTCTACATCGAAAGCCAACAGCACGTATTGCCGTTAACCGGCTGCAAAACACGTAGGGGGACATTAAGCTTTATGGAAAAATTGATGATTAGTGGCGGACGTCCGTTACAGGGAACTGTAACTATAAGCGGCGCCAAGAACAGCGCCATCGCGCTTATTCCTGCAGCATTGCTTGCCGAGTCAGAAGTCGTGCTGGACAACCTGCCGCTTTTGAGTGATGTGGCGGTTTATGCAGAAATTTTGGAGGAACTCGGAGCTCGTGTACACTGGGAAGGCAGTCAGATGAAGATCGATCCTTCCGATATTAAATCTATTCCCATGCCGAATGGTCCTGTGAAGAAGCTTCGTGCTTCGTATTATATGATGGGGGCACTGCTTGGGCGTTTTAAAGAAGCAACCATTGGTTTACCCGGGGGCTGCAACTTTGAGCCTCGTCCGATTGATCAACATATCAAAGGGTTTGAAGCGCTTGGCGCAACCGTAACGAACGAACATGGCTCCATTCATTTGCATGCCAAAGAGCTGCGCGGAGCAAAGATTTATCTTGATGTAAGCAGTGTAGGTGCAACCATTAACATCATGCTGGCGGCTACTCGTGCCAAAGGCTCTACAATTATCGAAAACGCGGCTAAAGAGCCTGAGATTATAGATGTAGCAACACTTTTGAATTCAATGGGTGCCAGCATCAAAGGTGCCGGTACCGAAACGATCCGTATTGAAGGTGTGTCGGAGCTTAAGGGTTGCCGTCATTCTATCATTCCGGACCGTATACAAGCAGGTACGTATATGATCGCTGCGGCTGCGACGCGTGGCGACGTTCTGATTGACAATGTCATTCCCAAACATCTGGAGGCTTTGACGGCAAAGTTACTGGAGATGGGCGTTGGCATTGAAGAGCTGGATGAAAGTATTCGTGTCATTGGCAAACCAAGCTACAATCATGTAGACGTTAAGGCGCTCGTATATCCCGGTTTTCCTACGGATTTGCAGTCCCCGATGACCAGTGTGTTGACACAGGCAACGGGTGTGAGTGTCCTGAGCGACTTTGTATATAGCAATCGATTCAAGCACGTTCCTGAGTTGGTACGCATGGGCGCAAAAATCCGTGTGGAAGGGCGTTCAGCTATTATTGAAGGCAGTGCATTGAATGCGGCCAAGGTAAAAGCGTCCGATCTTCGCGCTGGTGCAGCGCTGGTGATCGCAGGTCTCACCGTCAGTGAAGGTGTGACCGAAGTGACAGGCGTGGAGTTTATTGATCGCGGGTACGATCATCTAGTAACCAATCTGCGTCTGCTAGGTGCAGATGTGTGGCGAGAAACCGATTAATTCTGTATTGCATGACGATTTTCACGGCAATAAAGTGATTATTTTAACAGAACTGCATATCCTTTCAGTAATTGGGTAAACCTGTTTTAATAGAGTTCTCAGTCTCTCCGGGATAAGACGAAATGTTCCTGTTTCCTTTACCGGAGGGTCTTTTTTTGAGTCAGACTTCATATGGCTTTAAGAACATCATTTCCTTTTCCCCAAACCCCGGTTTTGTTTGAACTGCGCTCCATAGCCGGTCTGCCCGGATCGAACGCCTCATGTATTCGTGTTCACTCACTAACGGATCTTGCCGAAAGTTGGCTATCCCGCCCGGAAACTTACACTCAAAGACAAGTATTTGCATTATAACGGTTACATTCCGTACAATGGACAGAAGAGAAATGCAGAACGATGCTGCTCTTATAGCCGGAACATCAAGCGAAACTATCCATTTCACGGACTTATTAATTGAATAGGTGGTTATTATATGGATCTACAAATTTCCGATTTGGAAGAAATGAAACTAACGGACCTTTACAAACTGGCCAAAAAATATCAAATCCCCTACTACGGCACTTTGAAAAAGAAAGAATTGATCTTCGCCATATTACGTGCACAAGCTGAACAGAGTGGATTGATGTTCATGCAGGGTGTGCTCGAAATTCTACCTGAAGGTTACGGATTCCTTCGTCCGATCAATTACCTGCCAAGTACGGAAGACATCTACATTTCAGCCTCTCAGATTCGCAAGTTTGACCTAAGAACAGGTGACCTCGTATCAGGTAAGTGTAGAACACCTAAAGAAAACGAGCGATACTTCGGTTTGCTGCAAGTCAACGCTGTAAATGGTGAGAATCCATCGGCAGCTGCGGAAAGACTTCACTTCCCGGCATTAACCCCATTGTACCCGCAGAAGAAACTGGTTCTCGAAACATCCCCCAACCATTTGTCCACACGCATTATGGATGTGCTCGCCCCGGTAGGACTGGGACAGCGCGGATTGATCGTAGCACCTCCCAAAGCGGGTAAAACACTACTCCTCAAAGAAATCGCCAACAGCATCTCAACCAACAACCCAGAAATTGAACTATTTGTCCTGTTGATTGATGAACGTCCGGAAGAAGTTACGGATATGTCGCGTTCGGTTAAAGGGGAAGTTGTGGCTTCTACGTTCGATGAGCTGCCAGAAAACCATATCAAAGTTGCGGAATTGGTACTGGAACGTGCGCTTCGTCTGGTTGAAGCGAAAAAAGATGTGGTTATTTTGCTGGATAGCATTACGCGTCTTGCTCGTGCATACAACCTGGTCATCCCACCGTCCGGACGGACACTTAGTGGCGGTATTGACCCAGCAGCATTCCATCGTCCGAAACGTTTCTTCGGTTCTGCACGGAATGTGGAAGAAGGCGGAAGCCTGACGATCCTGGCTACAGCATTGATTGATACGGGATCACGTATGGATGATATCATTTATGAAGAGTTTAAAGGTACGGGCAATATGGAGCTTCATCTGGATCGTAAGCTGGCCGAGCGTCGTATTTTCCCGGCTATCGACATTCGTCGTTCCGGTACACGTCGCGAAGAAGTGTTGCTGAGCAAGGAAGAACTTGATACAATCTGGGCGATTCGTAAAAACATGAACGATTCCCACGACTTTGTCGAAGGATTCTTGAAGAAACTGCGTAATAGCAAAACGAATGCTGAGTTTCTAGCGGCGTTTGATACAGCTGGCAGCAGTCCGACCAGCAACTCCGGATCGACTACGACTCGGCGCTCGCCAAGACAGACTGCGGCGTCCGGTACAACCACCTAGATTTACATCTTTGATTTAACTCGAATTTTGCAGCGTTGCTGCTGGATTAACAATATACTCGTCGTTTGGCTTTAACCCATTAGATGTGAGGAGAACATCATGTATTTAGTATACGCAGATGAAAAAGGTAATGTATTTGATCACCCATCCCTGTACGGGCTGGCCCGCAGTGGAGATATGATCGTTGAAATTATGGAGGATGAGCTGATTCCTTTACCGGAAGGTGCAACGCTGGTTGGACTGCCGAGTACACGTCCGATTGGTATGGACCCGGAGACTGGCGAAATGCTGCCAATGCCTAGTGATACACAGGCGGTTGGGGCTTTGCTTCCGCAAGGATTCACTCGGTTGTGTCTGCCGGGGTATGTAAAAACCGATAAGGAGTACAAACTGCCTTTGTTCGGTTACTCGGCTGTTGTGTGGAAAGATGGTCAGTTTTACGTCACTGCCCGGATGTCGGATCATCCAGATCAATGGAATCCGCTGAACTGTGATCGGGATGACGTACGTGCGGGTGTTAAACGTTTAACGAAGCAATATCCCGAAAATCGTCTCTATACCCATTTGTCCAATTGTGCACTCGGATATGAATGTCTGACTTCATCCAATACCTTCCTGAATCGTTGGGAAGGCGGAGTTCCAGTATCCTATTCTTGCAACGCAGGCTGTTTCGGATGTATTTCCGAGCAACCGGATGATAGTGGCTTCGTTTCCCCACAGACCCGGATGAATTTCCGTCCGCGTGTGGACGAAATCGTTGAAGTAATGCTGGAGCACTTGAAAACGCCGGAATCAATTATCAGTTTTGGTCAAGGTTGTGAAGGGGAGCCTTCCACACAGGCCAAATTGATTATTGAAGCCATCCGCGAAGTGCGTTCCGTTACTGACATGGGATATATCAACATTAATACCAATGCTGGTTTGAATGATCACATGAGAGGTATTGTTGATGCAGGGCTTGACCTAATGCGTGTAAGTACAATCAGCGCACTGGATGACCACTATAATGCATACTACAAACCTCGCGGATATACACTGGCCAATGTAGAAAAATCGATGAAATACGCTGCTTCCCAGGGTGTGTATACGTCGATTAACTATTTGATCTTCCCGGGAGTAACGGATCGTGAGGAAGAGATTGAAGCGATGATTGAGTTTGCTCGCAGAACCGATTTGCGTCTTATTCAAATGCGTAACCTTAATATAGACCCGGAGAGCTATCTGGAATTGATTCCTCCAGCACAAGGTGATATTTTGGGCATGAAGCAAATGATTGAGATCTTTGAGGAAGAGCTGCCTGATGTCGTTATAGGCTCCTATACGCACGTTCCCCCAGCTGGAATGGCACGTCCCAAACGTCTGATCACCTCATGACAATAATGGATTGCAACCGGCATTAGGCCGTGTTATAATCTTCGATGTTGTGCCATTTACTCTGGGTCCGCTTGAGGCTCAGGGCGGAAAGAGGTGAAAGGTAATGAAAGCAGCAATTCATCCTAAATACACGATTGGTCAAGTATCTTGCGCTTGCGGGAATACTTTTGAAACTGGTTCGGTTAAAGACGGACTTCGTGTAGAGATTTGCTCCGCGTGCCATCCGTTCTTCACAGGTAAACAGAAGTTTATCGATGCTGGCGGCCGTGTTGATCGTTTCAAGAAAAAATACGGAATCTAATTCAGCAATTCCTTGGGGATTGTCTGACTATTACATCCAAATCACCTCTGCCGTTCCGGCAGGGGTTTTTATTTGTTTTTATGTGGTTGTATTGATACCCGTTTCGATCTGGTTGCAATTTAGACAACCTTAAGTTATACTATTTCTTACCGTGCTAGATGGGGAGGTAGCGGTGCCCTGTAACTCGCAATCCGCTACAGCGAGGTTGAATTCCTGCTAGAGGTTTTGTCGATGTGAGGTTTGGTCCCTTAACGTGGTGTTGACGGTTGGGTCCTCCGCAATGAGTACTCATGAACCTGGTCAGGTCCGGAAGGAAGCAGCCATAAGTGAGATCACTCTTGTGCCGGAGGGTCGCCTAGCCCGAGCTGTTGTTAAGGGGTGCCGCTTGGATCGCAAATATCGATAGCAGGTGCACGGCTTACCATTTAAATGTAGAGACCTTTGCAGTTGTATGTATGCAGAGGTCTTTTTGATATGTCTAAAAAAACCACGCACGATGAGTCAGATAAAGTTTGGATTCACCCCGGAATATAGTATAATGGGGGAACGACAAAGGACTCGAATGCGAAGTGGAAGGAAGGTAACGCATCATGGAGCATATCGCGTTATACCGGGCTTGGCGTCCCCAGTCGTTTCAAGATATGGTGGGACAACAGCATATTATTCAGACCTTGCAGAACGCGATTCGTGAACAGCGGACTTCCCATGCCTACTTGTTTAGCGGGCCCAGAGGAACAGGGAAGACGAGTGCCGCCAAGATTTTGGCCAAAGCTGTAAACTGCGAACGCGGGCCTGCGCCTGAGCCTTGTAACGAATGTGAAGCTTGCCGCAGGATTACGACTGGCGCTGTGATGGATGTGCAGGAAATTGATGCCGCATCCAACCGTGGCGTTGAAGAAATCCGCGATCTTCGGGAAAAGGTGAAATACGCCCCGACTGAAGTCCGGCAGAAAGTGTATATTATTGACGAAGTGCACATGCTGACGACAGAGGCATTTAATGCGCTACTCAAAACATTGGAAGAGCCTCCGCCACATGTGATGTTTATTTTGGCAACAACAGAACCCCATCGTCTTCCGGCAACGATTATTTCTCGCTGTCAGCGATTTGATTTTCGCCGGGTGTCCCTGGAAGAACAGACAGCACGACTTACGCTGATTTGTGAACAGGAAGGCATGGAAGCCGATCAGGATGCGCTCCAGTATATCGCACGCTTGTCTGACGGAGGGATGAGGGACGCACTTAGTGTCCTGGATCAGATCTCTTCCTTTACAGATGGAAAGGTAACCTATCAGCAGGTTATGGATATGACCGGAGGCATTCCTTCCGAACAGTTTGCAAAGTTGGCTGCTTCTCTGCTTAAAGGCGATGTAGGTCATATTTTGCAAATGATCGAAGGGTTCATGCATGAAGGTAAGAGTGCGGACAAGTGCATGGAAAATTTGCTTTATTATTTCCGTGATTTGCTTATGATTAAGATGGTGCCGGATGCAGATAAACTGACGGATCGGGTGCTTAACCCCGAGTCGTTCCGTGATATGGCGGAATCATTCACCAAGGAACAGCTGTTCCAGATGATTGATACCCTTAACCGGTACCAGAGTGAGATGAAATATGCAGTTCAGCCTCAGACGCTGTTTGAAGTAGCTCTTCTTAAACTGTGCAGTATTCCTGCTCAAGGGGCGTCATCGGGTCAGGTGGCGGGTTCGGTCGGTGCGGCTCCTACTGTAACCACACCAGCGGATGGTGGGGAGATCAACCGACTGAAGCAACAGCTTGCTGAACTGGAGAAAAAGCTGGATCGCGCGCTTAAGGGCGGTTTGTCTGGTGGGGAGGCTGCATCAAGTGCTCCTTCACGCCCTGCAACACGAGCTCCGGTGTCGAGAGGCAATTCGCCAGCGAAGCTGCCTGCACAGCTTGATCAGTACGTTGCACGTAAGGGATCTCCTGAGTTTGCGGAGGTTAGCAAGAAGTGGGGGCAGATCCTGCAGCGCGTCAAAGAAGAGAAAGTAACTGTTCACGCCTGGTTTATGGATGGTGAACCGGTATCGCTGCTGGAAGACAATGTTCTGGTGGCGTTTAAGAACAACATCCACCGTGAAACTACGGAGAAGCAGGCTAATCGCGAAGTGATTGAACGGGTGCTGTCTGAACAGCTTGGACGTTCAGCACGTCTTGTGACGATGATGCTCAAAGATTGGACTGGAGCGATGGAAGGAGCTACTGAAACGCCAAAGGAGGACTTTAAGCTTGAACCTGAGCATGAAGACGGCGGTTCAGGCAACAAGCAGCCTTGGATTGATGAAGCCATCCAGCTCTTTGGTGAGGACCTTGTAGTGATCAAAGAATAGATATACATGCGCTTGGCGCGATAACTATACCAAAGGAGATGAATAATCATGAACAACATGAACCAAATGATGAAACAAGTGAAGAAAATGCAGGAGCAAATGCTGAAGGCACAGGAGGAACTGGCGGACAAAACAGTCCAAGGTACTTCTGGTGGCGGTGTTGTAACTGCTGAAGTTAACGGTCATAAGAAATTGCTGGCTATCACTATCAAGCCAGAAGCGGTTGATCCAGAAGATGTAGAAATGCTGCAGGATCTGGTTATGACAGCAGTCAATGACGCAATGACCAAAGCTGATGAAATTGCGAACCAGGATATGGGTAAATTCACAGGCGGCATGAAAATTCCGGGATTATTTTAATTAAAATTGATCCTATCAAAGGAGACGCAATCGATTGTATTATCCCGAACCGATAGCGAAGCTGATTGACGCCTTCACCCGTTTGCCGGGTGTTGGCCCCAAGACTGCAGCGCGACTAGCTTTTCATGTGCTTAACATGAAGGAAGATGACGTTATTGATTTTGCCAAAGCACTTGTCAGTGTGAAGCGGAATCTTCATTACTGTTCGGTGTGTTGTAATATTACGGATACTGACCCGTGTCGGATCTGTCAGGATAAATCCAGGGATGTCTCGGTAATCTGTGTAGTTCAGGATTCCAAAGATTTAGTGGCTATGGAGCGTACCAAGGAATTTGACGGATACTATCATGTGCTGCAGGGTGCAATCTCTCCTATGGAGGGAATAGGTCCGGATGATATCCGTCTGAAGGAACTTTTGACCCGTTTGAGCGATGAGCGAGTTAAAGAACTGATTCTGGCTACAAATCCGAATATCGAAGGTGAGGCCACGGCGATGTATATTTCCCGTCTGGTCCGTCCGTTTGAGATCTCGGTGACTCGGATTGCCCATGGACTGCCTGTTGGGGGCGATCTGGAGTATGCGGATGAAGTGACTCTTTCGAAGGCGCTGGAAGGGCGCAGGGAGATGAGATAGCAATGCGTGTTTCTTAATAAGAGCATGCGTTTATAATGATTGTTTTCCTAAAAGAAAAGAATAGATGAGTTTGGATTACTTAGAGAGCCTACTAGGCTCTCTTTTTTTGTTTTAATCCCCTTTCTAACGTTGCTTAAATGTGAAGTCTCTCGTTTCTACTGATGTATGGTTATAAATTCATAGAATATCGTTGAGATTAAAATAACGATTCATTAAATTGTTTAGCTCAGTTCTAAGTTTGTCCTTTCCCTGATATGTATGAGAATATGCTGTGCTGATCAGGAAGGGGATGGCTTATGTTTACATGGAGAAATGGAAGATCGGTGGAGAAACGTGAAAGAATCTTAAAGGAGATGGAAGAGGACCAGATTTATTCAGATATACAGAAAGCCAAGGCGGAGTGGGAACGGGCTGTTAGACAGTTTGAAGAGGCACAGGGGCAGGATGAGATCGATTATGCGATCTATGTGCTGGAGGCCGCGGAGCGTAAATATCAGATTCATTTGAAGCGCGCTAAACGCGTAGGGATTAATAAGGCAGTTACAGGTGATCGGGGAGTGAGCATGTAGGTGGAGGTATTACATTCAATTATGGAGGTGTTGAGAGTATGAAGAGTCTTATATTAGGCAGTGTGCTTGTTGTGTCGTTGCTAGGGCTGGTAATCATCTTATTTAGAAAAAGAATTGGGCTATCCTTTTTTACATCATTCGGGATTCATCTCGTACTGGCTGCGGTGGGGATATATGTTGTTAATTATTCAGGTTGGATCACCGGAACTTACATTCCACTGAACCCTGCCACAATAGGTACTGTAAGCATTCTGGGATTGCCGGGTGTTGGTTTATTATTGGGTTTGAAAATTTCTTTGTTTGGGTAGTTGACTCCTTCGATGTTTATATGGTACATTATATCTCGTTGCTTTGCTTGCTTGGTTAAATGCTTTTGACGAAATGATTGAGTTCGATAAGAACTCGAAAAAAGAATTTCAAAAAAAGCTTGACTGAAACAAACGAAGTATGGTATATTATAAAAGTCGCCGCTGAGAGAAAATGGTGACGAAAAAGCAAGAAAATTATCAAGTTTGATCTTTGAAAACTGAACAACGAGTGAGTAAACATTCTGCTTGCAGAATGAACGCGAAAGTTAGAGACAAGCCTTGGCTTGGATCGACTGGAGCACAAATGAGATTTTTAATCTCGTCAGTTTCA